>JAFXUX010000042.1 GCA_017524805.1 Candidatus Methanomethylophilaceae archaeon | reverse complement strand
TGTCCCTGTCCACGGATTCTCTGTTCAGCGTGTCCAGATCATACCTCTTGCGTATCGATTCCAACTTCTCCTCGACAGCGCTGCCGTTCTCCGCGATGCCCATCAGGGAGTCCAGCGTCCTCTGCTTGGGATCCTGCCTGACCAGGTTGTACACGTACACCCCGATGCGTCTTACGGGGCGGAAGGGAATCTCGTCCAAGATGGACATGGCGGATTCGTGCAGCTCGACCGGATCGCGGCACATCTTCATCATCTTGTTCGAACCGAACGGCTCCCTGTCGCTGTACGCTCCCGCGACCCCTATCCCGTTGCCGAACTTGCCGTATCCTTCCAGGACGTTCGCTATGTCCACGCATACAAGGAAGACGACGTCCGACAGCAGCCAGTAGTCGTCGATGTCCTTGAGGAATGTCAGGCTTCTGCTTATCGATTTGGCGTCCTCCGGGATGCGCGGGGTCACCGGCCTCATATCGATGCCGTCGGCAAGATCGATGATCCTCTTGGCTTGCGACCCCAATATGCTGGCGACTTCGGCTCTGTTCTCGCGGACGTCCCTCACGGTCCTGATCCCGTGGCAGCCGAGCTTCTCCGAAGTCCTTGGGCCGATGGAGTTGACCTCGCCTATGTCGCGATCCTCCATAAGGTCCACGAAATCATCAGGCGACAGTATCTCGAAGTATCCGTTAGGCTTCAACTCCTCGCTGCCGGTCTTGGCGGACACCATGTTGTATCCGAGGCCGACCGAGCATCCCATCCCCATCTCCTCGAGGACGCGACGCTGTATCTCGTGGGCGAAGCGTCTGGCCTCATCCAAGTCGCGGGCCGTGTTGGTGACGTCAAGGTAAGCCTCGTCCAGCATGACCGGCTCCATGATATCGGTGTACTCGGACCAGAGCCGGTGCAGCTCCTCGGAGACGGCGCGGTACTTCCTCAGGTCGCCGTTAATGAACACAGCGGATGGGCAAAGGCGTCTGGCCTCGGACACGGACATGCCCGAATGAAGGCCCATCTCCCTGGCTGGATAGTTGCAAGTTCCAACTACCTGGACCTGATCCGCCGGCGAGAGAATCGCAACCGGCCTGTTCTTGAGCGAGGGGTCCTCCCTCATCTCCACCGAGGCGTAGTAGCAGTCCATGTCCACGTGGATTATGATCCGGTCCAGATTATCGCCTCGACAAGTGATGCTGTTCTGATTGATGTCTCGTATATAAATCGGGTACGAAGGGGGACTGGAGCGAAAGTGGCATTATGCAGGTTTCGTCTTTTCATACCTCGCCTCCTTCTCCTTTCGTTACAGATAATAAGCTTCAAACTATATCGGGAGGCATGTCGGACCCTTCTCTGAATGTGCTACTGGACAAGTTCGCCGCCGGCGAGAAGATATCATACGACGACCCCATTTTCAAGCTGCTGGATACTTATGCGGCGAAGGCTCAGAAGGTCACCGCCGAGATCAATTCGGGATATCACGACCAGGAGGAGCTGAGGGCCCTCATGGGCCGTCTGATCGGCAAAGAGATGCCCGAGAGGTTCATGCTGTTCCCTCCGATCTATGCAGATTTCGGTAAGAACATAACACTTGGGGAAGGGGTATTCATCAATTCCGGATGCTGTTTCCAGGACCAGGGCGGAGTACGCATAGGTGACGGGTGCCAGATCGGTCATCAGGTCGTGTTCGCCACCATTGACCATGACATGGATCCGGACCATCGCCACGATGTCATGGCTTCTGAGATTGTCCTGGAAAGCAACGTCTGGGTGGGCTCCCACGCCACGATTCTGAGGGGAGTCACCATCGGACACGACTCCATCGTAGCCGCAGGTGCTGTGGTCACACACGACGTTCCGCCCCGCACCCTCGTCGCCGGAGTGCCGGCCAGAGTGGTCAAGAGGATAGACGATTGATGGGGCTCATGCTGCCTCTTTCTTGTCAGCGTTCCTCAGCCGGTCGAATGACGAACACCGGGAGGCGGATGAAGGCGGCGATGAAGGACGCATGCCCGAATACAGGGTTCAGGTCCAGCCCCGGCCGCAGCACTATCGACGACATGGATGTCGTGTAGAGGATAGCAATGTATAGATCCATACTCCGTCATGTCGAAGCTTTCAGGTATGGACTCGATCGAATCAATCGCTCGGAGCGGTGCTAGATCGCCCCGGAGCAGAACAAGTTTCAGAATTCTCCGATCTGGCGGTCCTTGACGCATCCGAATCCGCACTTGGGGCAGACTCCGGCATACATCTGGGAATCGGTCCAGCAGTATCCGCAACAGATGTTGCTGCAGCAATGCTCGTATCTGTACATGGTTGAGAATCGGATTATTCTGTACTTTTATCTTCTGGACGGGTGCAATACATGCATCTTACATGAACAAGGGATGCTGTCCGACGAAGCGATCGCTTGCGTCTGGGCAGCTCCTCGACCATGGCATCAACGACGTTCCTCAGAAGCTCACCGTCGTACGGTTGTGGGAAGAGTATCATCTCTCCTCCGCCCTCGTAAGGGAAGTCCGAGGGGAAATCGGCCAGCATCGTGGCGGAAGACTTGGTGATCTTCAGAAGCAGCCTGTTGTCGTAGATCCCGCCGAACAGCACCCTGTCCTTGTAGAGAAGATATTCCCCCATCATTTTGCGCGAAGTAATCTCCGGCAGAATCTCCTTGACGGACTCCAGGGTCGAGGCGTCGGACGGCAAATCTCATCCCTTCACGCCGATATAGATGTGGATCTCGCAATTGTCGGGGTCAGCGTTCTGGTACTCCTCGAAATCGAAGACGAATGTGCGATCGAGGCCCATTTTCCACAGCTCCTTCCAGAATTCGCCTACCGCCGTCATCATGTTGCCGATGACGACGAACTTCGCATACTTTCCAGCGGGAAGCGTGCGCACATCGAAGCCGTCAGGAACATCTCCATCCACGGCGCATCCAGCCATGAACGTGTATTCTCCGTGCTCGTCGCCTTCATAATCGGTGTAGATCCCCATCGTTTTGCCGGTGGTCTTGTTAGGTATCGAAGAGTATCCTCCTTCCGAGAACAGCTTTTTCCAGGTTCCTCCGATGACGGCTCCCATGTCAGGTGAGGAATTGCTGGTACGGGCTACGAATCCAGCAATCATGGTTTCTTTCAGTTCTACCAGCTCGTATTTCATCAGGAAGGCATCAAGGTCAGAATCTTTAATTGTTGAGGGTCTTTGTTTATCGGTAATTGATTAGGGCAGATTAGAGCAAAATTATTTGCCCTAATCAATTCAATGATTTATATCGGGATTCTGGCTGTCCCTCATCATCTGATACAGGGCTTTTTCTAGCTCATGGTACCCTTTGGGAAAATTCTCCGAACCGCTTGCGCGTATTCTCCTTCCTTCGTTGACCACTGCTGACATGGAGAACATGACCCCGTCCTTGACTCCGTAAGGGTGTTTGCCTTGAAAACCGTCCCAATCCATCAAGTTGCATTCATTCAGAAGGTCTATGAACGATCCAGTTTCCTGCTTGAACTTGGCTATCGAGTATCCTTCTTCATCTTCCGAAACATAAGGGTTGCTCACTGTAATGGAAACCTCCTGACCTTCGCAGACGGCCTCGTAAAGAAATGCGGAGCGCATGGCAGAAATCTTCAGGCTGAAGCATTCGAAAGAATCGACCTTTTCCCTCTCGAAGAACATGGTTAACCTGTGAAACAGTGCTGTCTGGGGTATTAAAGCCTCTGTGCTGGGGATTGTCGGTCAACCGCTTCAGTCCCGCTCCCACATCTCCCTGAGACTTCCTTCGAACGGCTCGTTCAGACTGTTCTTCGGGACGTAGGATCTCATTTTGAAGAGCGACCTGGTCGCGAGAACCGTTCCGAGCACGCACATCACCATCAGCGGGATAGTGCCTGCCCCATCGAAGAATACATCGAAGCACGAGATGAGATCGAAGGACGAATGCATCACTATGGTCGCATGGACGCCGTACTGGATATACACGTAGCCGAAGAGCATCCCGGAGATGAAAGTGTCCGGAAACTTCATGATGCTCCATCCGTCCAGATGCATCAGTCCGAACACCACTGAGGACAGTATAAGGAATGTCAGAGCCGTTCTGCTAATCCCGAATCCGCCCAGCATGTTCTTGGCGCATCTAGGATGTCCTTTCAACAGACAGACCAGCGCGACAGGAAGGCCTATCAGCAGCATACGGCAGAGGAACTCTTCTTCAGGTCCGGCGCACATCATGCAGACCATCAACTCGTAATCTGTCATTCCGGAGAGAAAATCCTCCGTGATGCTTTCCCCTATCAGATCAGACAGCAGTATGACGGCAACACTGGTGAATGCGGTGATGGAGAACAGCATCCCCGCCTTGCTTACAGATGCCCTCATGAAGCGGGCGTCTTTCTCGTCGTCTGGACAGCCGCTCATCCTCTTCGACAAGTCCTTGATGAGCAGTGCGAGGCATACGACGAAGACCGCAGCACAGATGAGCGGATACGTAACACCCAAGGAGTCATCGCTGCTCGTGAGTATATAAGCCTCTCCAGGCGCTGCCGCGACTAGGTAGGCCAAGGAAATCACGGAAGCCGCCATCATTATTGCAACGGATATCCGCGTGCAGACGACGTACAGCTTATTGTTAGGGTCTCTGAGATCAATACTCATTCGCATCGACACTTCTATCGAAACCGAACAGGCTCATATCTGTTGCTGACAGAACATTCGGATCTGCCGTCAGGTCGAGGCTTCGTCTTCGTATGCAGCAGGAGCGGGACCGCCTCTCCCGTCCACCAATCTGGCAATCCAGCCTCCGATCACTGCAGCTACGAAGATCCAGAAAACCATGCGGAACGGGAAGCAGAGAAGCAGCAGCATCGTGACAGCCAGTGGCTTCTTCATCTGGGCTCCGAGCGTGGCTGCTGTCAGCACACCAGCAGCGAACGCCACATGGCTGAACGAATCCGGGAACAACAGCATGGACATTCCCATCCCGAGGCAAGAACATGCGAAGATCAGCGGGAAGAAGTGTCCCCCTTTCAGGCCGAAGCGAAAGCAGAACGCCGTCATGAGGACTTTCAGCACGCACAGTCCCATCAAAGCCCATGCTCCAAGCCCTCCGAATCCGCCTATAAGCTCTGCCATCTGGTCCTCGCCCGAGAACATCGCCATCGGCACCATCATGCACATGATTCCCACGATGATTCCGCAGAGAGTCTCCTTCAGCACCGAAGGAACCTTCTCCGCGCCTC
>JAFXUX010000041.1 GCA_017524805.1 Candidatus Methanomethylophilaceae archaeon | reverse complement strand
TTCTCCGGAAGCAATCGAGTTCAGCTGGGAAGTATCTACAACACCTGTTGAAGTTACTGGTAAGAAGCCCACTGCTTCTATCACAATCGACAGGAAGAAGGCCGATCCTACCAAGCTTGCGACTCTTGAGGACACTCTCTCTCTCTCGGCGCCATCCTCAACTTCTGGTACCCTCATAGACCACCTATCTCCTGTCCGACCCCGATATGGCCAAAGATATCGAAGACGCCAAGAAGACGCCCACAGAAGACATGGTGACATGGCATGCCTGAATACATCGTTAAAATGTATAAGACAGCCGAAAATGATTACGAAGAATTAAAAAGGGCCTGCCAAAAAAATAAGATTGACAGCTTGCTCGAGCTGATATCAAAGGATCCTTTCGTCACTCCCCCAAAATATGAGGAACTATCGGGAAAATATAGGGGGGCCTATTCCCGCAGGATCAACAGGAAGGATCATCCTGGTCTACGAAGTGAGAGATACAGACGATCCTAACGAGATTATTATCATAATCATCCGTATGCGCACTCATTACAGAGGGGTGCTGTCTATCGCATTCTTATGAGAGGATAGCAGACATACGTTTGCTGTTAACTGCGAGACATAGGGAAATGCCTCGATGGCCTGGGTCAACACATTTGTGTGTCTCTGAGCACTTCCTTTCCCTTTGCCGTTGATCGACTTCGTAACTTAAGATCCTCTGTTTTGCATTGACGAATGATTTTCCCTGTTATTTTAGGGAAATATTGCGCTGATCAAAAGAATCCCTGATGATTTAGGAATAATTGGAGGGGCCATCCGCGACCCCCATAATCGAAAGTCTTGCTATCACATAGCGTAAAACAATTACGTCTGACGCCCTCTTTAAACACTGCCTCCCTGTTTTTCAGTCAGAGGCTGCGAGATGAGAATAGCGATCTACGGCAAAGGCGGCATCGGCAAATCCACCATTTCTTCGAACCTATCCTTTTCTCTGTCTTCGCTCGGGAAAAAAGTCCTGCAGATAGGCTGCGACCCGAAAGCCGATTCGACGAGATTTCTGCTGAAAGGAAAGGCGCAGAGGACCGTCACCGAATACATGATGGATGTGCCCCCATCCAGAAGGGATCTGAAAGATGTGGTGAACATAGGGGCAGGAGGGGTGATGTGCATCGAAGCGGGAGGCCCCCGTCCAGGCGTGGGATGCGCCGGAAAAGGGATCGTCGGGATGTTTCAGACCCTCAGCAAGATGGATGTCGAATCTCTGGGCCACGATTTCACGATATACGACGTGCTTGGCGATGTCGTCTGCGGAGGATTCGCGGTGCCGATGCGCCCCGAGTATTCCGACGCGATAATCATCGTCACATCCGGCGAGTACATGTCGCTGTTCGCCGCCAACAACATACTGAAAGGTTCGCTGTCGTTCGAGGAATCCAGGGGCCGCATCATAGGGATAGTTCTGAACAGAAGGGGGATAGACGGCGAAGACCGCCTGGTAGAGAGCTTCTCCGAATCCGCCGGGATCCCGATCATCTGCAGGGTCGGAAGATCGGAGATTTTCCGCGCAGCAGAGTCTGAAGGGCTGACTGTCTCTGAGATGTATCCTGGCTCTGATGAATCGAAATCGTTCAGAGAATTGGCCTCGCTGCTGATATCTTTCGACGCTGGAAGATGCGTTTCGCCCACCCCTCTGACGGACTCTCAGCTGGACAGACTGTATTCTGCCGGGGCCTTAGGGGAAAGGGGATCTTTCGATGCGAGAGAGAATAAATCTGAGCAAAAATCGGCCCCTGCCGCCGTCAGGCCCCGGAGAATCGGGAAAGGACCCGTTTCCGCTGTCCTGGAAGGAGCGAAAGTATCTGACATACCTGTGGTCATCCACGGGACGGATTCCTGCGGATACACCATGCTGAGCGAGATCTCTTCCGAGCGCATAAAGCATCATTCGCACGATAAGGAAGCGTTCGTTCCCTCCGGGGACAACATCGTATGCTCATCCATGACCGCATGCAGCGCAATTTTCGGCGGGAACCAGAATCTGAGAGACGTTCTGGCGCCGCTGGCCGAAAAGAATGACGTCGTGCTGGTGATATCCACATGCCTCCCCGGGATGATAGGCGACGATGCGAAGCGTGTCATCGATGAGATCGCAGACGGCAATCCAGGGAAAAGAATTCTTTACGTCGATGCCAACCGCGTGGATTCCGGTTTCGATGCGCATATAGAGGTCATCAGGGCGCTGTCCGAACTGATAGATACGGGAATCGAACCGATGAAACACTGCGTGAACGTCATAGACGACACATTCATCGAGCTGAACAAAGGCAGGAACAGAAGATACGTCGATTCTCTGGTATCCGAGTTGGGCCTGATATCCGGCCCGGGATTCCTGAGCGATTGCTCGGTCCGCGACATCATCGGGCTCCGCAGATTCGGCACGGCCGTATTGGGCGACGGCAGAAGAGACAACCTGATCGTGAAGGAGATCCTGGAATCAAAGGGGATAGAGTTCATGGAGCTTCCGCTGCCTAAGGGCATAGAAGAGACGGCCAGATGGATAGAATCGTTGTCTGGCATTACAGGGGAAGATTATTCCGCGGCCGTTTCCAGGATCGCATCGGAATTCGGATCGGCGGCGGCAAGATACTCCCCGGATTTAGAGGGCAAAAGCATATGCATCGTCTCATGGGACCCGAAGGAGGATGCATGGGTGGCTGACGCGCTTTCGGAATGCGGATGCTCCATACAGTTCCGCTCTTTGGGGCCGAAAAGCGATGTCAGATATGATGTCAGGACGGATTGTTCTATGAAATCGGTGGCAGAAGCCATCGACGCCGGTTCTTTCGATGCGGTGATTGACATGACGGATTCGCTTGGGAATGGCTTGAGAATCGACAGCTGCTATACCCATCGCTCCTCCATAGATGTGATGCGGTCGGTATGGAAATATCTGAAATCCAGCCACAAGCAAGGCTGGAAAATGTGGGGTGAGTGAATGCATCTGGAACCGAGCGGATTCATAGGCGCGGCGATGGCCGTACAAGGCATCAAAGATGCTACGGTCATCCTGCACGGGCAGACCGGATGCAGAAAAGGATTGCTGCCATCGCAATCTCTGATGCCCCGCACAGCCGTTCGTGACGGCAGATTCTATGGGAAAGACAATGCCATACCGTATTCCAACGTCCGCCCGGAGGACTATTACGGGGGCACCTTAGAAAAATTGATGGGCGTGATGGAGCACGTCGATGCAGAAGACTATAGTCTTAAGGTTCTCATGTGCTCTCCGGGGATATCCATGGTGGGAGACGATTGCAAAAGAGCGTCCAGAAGTCCTGCCACATTGTTCCTTGACACCGACAGCCTCCCATCGTCAGCTATAGAAGGGTTCGACCGGTGCATATGCGAGATCGTGAAATTCCTAAATCCAGAGAGGAATAGCACTATAGTGAAAGGTATCAATATAGTCGGCCTGAGCATCATGCACAAGGATTGGAGCAGCTTCCGCCATGAGCTCTCCCATCTGCTGAAGGATGCAGGTTTCACGGTGGTGTCTGCGCTGGGTGCTGGCTGTACCGTCGATGACATCAAGAATTCCGTCAATGCAGAGTACAATATCGTAGTGGATCCGGCTTACGGCGGGAAGACCGCGGAATATTATGAGAAGGAGTATGGCACCAAAACGATATCCATCGGTAAATGCCCCATTGGATTCGATGCCGTCGAGGAGTTTCTAATTAAAATAGGCGAAGTGACCGGCGTCATGCCCGAGCATGGGCTTTCCATGCTGAAAAAGAGCAGACGCCGCGCGTACGAAGGGGTTACGCTGGCTTCCAAAAGATTGGACGGGATGACGTTCGATATCATCGCGCCGGATACGGCCAAACAGCCTCTGAGAGCCTTCCTGATGGATTCTTTCGGCATGGTCGAAGACGATGACAGCCCGGATTATCTGTTCGCACCCGGAAACATATCGGTTCTGGAGGAGGCTTCGGGCAGATGCGGGAAAGGGATCGACATAGGGTTCCCATCCTCTTCCGGCCCTGCTTTCCTGAAGGAGCCTCTTATGGGCATGGAAGGCGTGATGTACATCCTCAACAGCCTGTTCAACCGACCCTGTCGAACTCCCCTTCGCGGAGCATCTTCCCGAGGTTATGCCCTCTTCTGATGTCCTTGTCCGTCAGGCTCGCCAGGGAACTCAAGCTTCCCTGGTCCATGATAAAGCAGCAGTCCGGGCGGAGGAAATCGTTGGATACCAAACCCGTGTTGTGCGTGACGAATATGCATTGGGCTTTGTTGCGGGAGATTATGTACTTTATCGCGTTTTCCGCCGTCCTGTAATGGAACATATCATCGAAATCGTCGAAGAATATGAGCGCGTCACGGTCTTGGCAGCGCTTTATCCAGCCGAAAAGGCGGCACAATATCATCGTGCCCCTCGAAACGGATTCCCTGAACGGCATCTAACCGTGCGATTTCTTCACCAGCAGATTCCCTTCGCATGACAGCAGATCAATGTCCACCATGCATTGGTCCCGGAGAAAACTCTGGAATTCCGGGACGAGGCCGTTACGCACGAGATAACGCTCAGTATTATCCTCCTCATCTATGAGGCCGATGTGGACGTCCATCTTCCACATGGCCATATAGTACAGAGAATGGGTGGCAAAACTGATCACCACACCTACGGCGCTGTCGGGATCCACGAACGAAGACTCCGTTATCCTCATTATCAGAGACCTGTCCTTCCCGATATTGGGAATGGACCTGATTCTGAGGCGGTCGGGATCGTATTCAAGACCTTTCCCGTCTCTGAGATCGTATCTGTACACAAGATGCCTGTCCAGCATCAATGACTCGGCAACCATATCGTCAGGCGAGGATTTGGAATATTCGTATGTGACGATTGAACCCCTATGGGATAGCTCATAATGGAATGTGGCGACATCCGCCTCCGTATCCTTGTTCAGGAAGCATTCCACGTTCTTCTGGCCGATATCCTTGGAGAATCCTCCTGCGGTGCACACTATGTCCGTCATGGCGAATCCCAAGGAAGTCTTCCCGGCATTGTTGCTTCCGATGACGACCATCTTGTCTAGAAAATCCCCTCTGACGCATTCCACGCCGAAGCGGTAATTCTTCTTGTCGGTAAGATCCAATTCCAGACGCTTTCCGAAACAGCGATAGCCTTCCACCCAGAATCTTATCAACATAGGACAGAGATTGCCTTATGGATATATAATCCAATAACGGTCCCCTGAACCCCATGGAATGGAAAGCGGCCGGCCGGGTGCCTCATAGGTCCGGTCCGTCGGCCTCATACAGGAATTGATCCAGCAGCATGACCGGCCTCCCTTGGTGCTCTACGATCTCGCAACCCACGTTATAGACCTCGGAAATGTTCTCGGCGGTGATTACCTCATGAGCCGTCCCCACCTGCCTGATCCTGCCTGGCTTTTCCATCATCACTATCCTGTCGGCGAACATGGATGCGATATTGAGATTGTGGCTGATCATTATCACCATGACGCCCTTGGCGGAGGCTATCTCATGCATCAGCGAAGTGATGAATATCTGGTGTCTTATGTCCAGATTGGATGTGGGCTCGTCGAGGATGAGTATCTCGGTCTCCTGCACCAGACCCCTGGCGATGGCGACCGTCTGATGCTGCCCTGCCGAGAGCTCGTTGAAAGGCCTGTCGGAGAGCTCCGTCAGACCGAGGACCTGCAGAGCCTTCTTGACCCGCACTATGTCCTCCGCGCTGGTCTTCCATCTTCCTTTGTTGGCTCTGCCTATCAGGACGGTATCGAACACCGGCATCGAAAAAACGTCGTCCGACTGCACGGGGACGTATGAGATGATCTCGGAGACCTCTTTGCGGCTCATCTCCGAGATATCCTTCCCATTGATCCTGACTGAGCCCGACATAGGCGAAAGAAGTTTGTTCATGCATTTGATCAGCGTCGATTTGCCCACGCCGTTCGGCCCGATTATGCATGTCAGGCCCGGACCTTCCAGATGGAGTTCGATATCTTGGAGGATCTTTTTGCTGCCGTAACCGGCATCCATGTTCTCTATGTCGATCCTCATGCCATCACCAAACCGATCTCTTCTGCCTCAATATGAGATACAGGAACATCGGTCCGCCTATGAACGCCGTCACGACACCCACCTGCAGCGTCGCGGGCGCGATCACTGTGCGGCCTATGAAATCAGCTACCTCCAGCAGCACCGCACCGAACATCGCCGACGACAATACCAGATACCTGTTGTCCGCTCCGACGAATATCCTGCACACATGGGGCGCCACCAATCCCACGAACCCTATGAGCCCTGTGAAACTGACCACCGTTGCCACTACCAAAGATATCAGAAGCAGCAGCAGTATCCTCATGTTCTCCACGTCGAGTCCCATCGCCTTTGCGTTGTCGTCTCCGGTGGCCAAGATGTTAAGCTTGCGCGAAAGCATCTGCGTAAGTATTATGCCCGCTGCGGTGACCGCTGCCATGATCGGTATCTCGGACCATGTGCAATCCGCGACTGTGCCGACCGTCCACGAATAGAGCAATGCCAGCGCATCCGGGTTCGCATGGAGCTTCAGCACCGTGGAAAAGGAGTTGAAGATGAACATCACGGCTATCCCCGCCATTATCATCATGGTCGGCGACGCTTTCTTCAGTTTGCCGACAGCCAGCATGATCGCCATGGGCACGAGAGAGAAGACGAATGCGTTCACGACGATGGAGTAGTTCCCGCCTACGATCGTCAGCCCGAGCGTGATGGCGAGAGTCGCTCCGAACCCAGCCCCGGACGATATCCCGGTAGTGTAAGGATCGGCGAGCGGGTTCTTCATGACCGACTGCATCACGCATCCTGCTATGGCGAGACCGGCGCCGGTTATGAGGGCCGCTGCGATCCTGGGAAGGCGCTCATCGACCACAATGTAGTCGAGAAGCTTGTCATCGATATTTCCTGTGATGTGGTCCCAGATGATGGCATAGCAATCGAAGAAACCTATGCCCATCGTCCCGTAGGTGATGGACAGGCTTGCGACGACCACGGCGGCTACCACGCAGATGAACGTGAACAATAGCTTGCGCATCTCGGATACGTGGTAGTCGGCGATGGCGGCCCTCGAATCTGATGCATCCAGATCGTCCTCTGACGCCCATATCGCCGCAGCCTTCTTCGCATAGTCTGCCTGTCCATCGGATCTCATAGTCTTTCGCCTCACTTGTTGTAGCCGGTACCCGTGTAGGTGAATCCCTCGCGGGCGTTGGCTCCCTCTCTCACCGCGAAATCGTCCAGGTACTTCTGCAGGAAGTCCAAGGCATCATCGAGATTGAAGAGTTCGGGATACAGGAATGCCGCAAGGATGTAGCATCCCGCAGGCCCGGCCGCGAACGGCATCATCTCGAAGTCCACGACGTACATCTTCTGGTTCTTGAACTGGTCCGTGGATGAATACACCGCCTTCAGATAATCTTCGACGAGCCCGTTGAAGTCCTTCCAGTCGCAGTTCTTCTGGAACATTACTACGACCTCGTCCGTGGCAGATGCGGTGAAGTTCTCGATCGATCCTATGGAAGTGAAGTTGGTCTTTCCCTTGTATTCGTCCTGGAAATTGATGACTTTGTTGAACCAAAGGGCAGGGCCTTGGTCGGATCCGAAAGCAGCGATGGCGGAGACCTTATCATTGTAGCATCTGACCGCGGTGACCGTCTTCTTGGATCCGATCTTCTTGTCGATGGAATCCATCAGATCCATCGCCTTGTCATACCATTCCCTGTAATCGTCAGAAAGGCTCTGGTTTCCGAGCATGCATGCGAGCTCCAGCACGCCCTGGATCACATCGGGCCCCTGGCAAGGCACTATGACGAAAGACGTCTTGTCTGCCAGACCCGACTTCTCCGCTTTGTCCCAGATGTAATCCACGTTCTGCCCTCCGGTCCACTGCATGAACGTTCCGATCGTCCCGGCTTCATAGAGCGCATTCAGATTTTCGATGGTTATCTCTCTCCAGGTTCCCATGACAGGCATCTTGTCCACTCCGGGGTAGACATTGCTGTAGATGGTCGGGGTGGTATCGTCCACGGCCTTGAGCATGCTGTAGGATTTTATGGCAGGGAGGAGCTGCATGACGAGGTACTCCGCCCCGATCTTATCGCTGATCGGATAATTGACGTAAGTGACCCTCTCATACTTGTTGAAATAATACATGCGAGTCTTTTCTTTGTTTATGATCTTCTTAACGACGTCCGCGTCGTTCGAGTCGACGGCCCCGTCATAATTGGCGTCGGCGAGAGGATACTTGTTCTTCCAGTCGACATCGTTGGCCTTGTCGCTGTCGGTGTTGGATGAGACTATCCAATTGACGATGCCCAGATCGGTCTTGTCTATGCAATCGTCGCCGTTCGCGTTCCCATATATTCTCAGGCGCGTATCTTCGAAGGATGCGCTGCGGTGGTCTTCCTCGTTGGAAGAGCCCGTGAGCAATATGACAGAGGCTGCGGCCACGGCAATTATTGCCGCCGCAATTATCACGATTATGATTCTCTTGTCCATTTTGACCCCTTGGAATTGGAGTAATCTGCCAGTGTATTTAAAGAAGAATTGAAGTGTAAATCAATTACGATGGGCCGATGTATCATACATCCAATAATCAATCATAAAAGAAGGCTGCAACATCCGCATAATTCAAAGAATCGATTAGGTTCGAGATGGTTTCCATCCATCATTGGCCTGAACCTGGGTTCATGATTATCAAATCCCTGAAAATAATGTAGTTATATGCATTGATTTCAAGAATTTTTAACAAAATAGCGCCATAATCTATGCGCCATGATACCTGACGCCGAAGCCTTGCGCGACGGAATATGGCATGCCTGTTTTGCCCGCGCCATCGATATGATCCGATGTGCGGGTTGGCCGCGCGTAATTCGATAATAAAAAAAGGCCCCGAAGGGCCGTGATTCAGTTTATGATGTCGTCCAGCTTCTCGCGGAGGGTGGATTTCCTCTTCCTTCCGCCGGAGGCCTTCTTGCTGCCGGCAGACTCGTCCAGTTTCTTCAGAAGCTCGCGCTCCTCTTCGGAGACCCTCTTGGGGACATCGATGGTGACCCTGACCAGAAGGTCGCCTCTGAAGGACGAGTTGACTCTCGGAAGCCCCTTGCCGGATATCCTGAGGACGGATCCGACCTGGGTCCCCGGAGGTATCGTGAGAAGGGCCTTCTCCCCTTCCAGGGTCTCGACGGTCTCTTCGCCCCCGAGGACCAGCTTGGGATACGTTGTGACGATCCCGGTCCAGAGGTTGTCCCCGTCGCGCTCGAACTTCTTGTCCTGCTTCACGTGGATGACCACGTAAAGGTCTCCGGGGGCTCCGCCGTTGTATCCTGCGTTGCCTTCGCCGGACACCCTCAGCCTCATGCCGTCGTCGGCTCCCTTGGGGATGTTGAGGCTGATGTGGGATTCTTTGTTCACCCTTCCGGTACCGCGGCATTGCGGGCACTTCTCCGCGGAGCTCTTCCCGGTTCCGTGGCACTCGGGGCAGTCCCTGACGGAGACCATGTTCCCGAACGGGGTCCTGGATACGGATTGGATCTGCCCGGAGCCACCGCACTTGCCGCAGACGGAGACTTTCCCGTCCTTGCCGCCGGTCCCTTTGCAGGACTCGCACAGCACGGTGTGGGGCACGTCGATGTTAGCCTTCTTCCCTTCGAGGACTTCTTTCAGGGTGATCTCCAGATCGTACCTGAGGGATTCCCCCTGGGACCCGGAGCCGCGGCCGCTGCCGCCTCTGCTGCGCCTTCCGCCGCCGAACAGATCTCCGAAAAGGTCTCCGAAGATGTCGCTTATGTCGTCGGCGTGGGTGAAGTTGTCCCAGGTGAATCCTCCCTGCCCGAACTGCTGGTTTACGCCTTCGAAGCCGTACTGGTCGTACAGGCTCCTCTTCTCTGGATCCGAGAGCACTTCGTAGGCCTCGGATATCTCCTTGAACTTGGCTTCGGCGACCTCCTTGGGTTCGGTGGAAACGTCAGGATGGTACTTCTTCGCCAGATTCCTGTAGGCCTTCTTGATGGCGTCAGCGTCGGCGTTTTTGTCGACGCCGAGCACCTCGTAGTAGTCTCTCGGCATTCCGCGCACCTTCAGTCGTCGACGATTTTGTAGTCGGCATCCACGTAGTCGTCTTTGGGAGGCTCCTGGGATGTCTGGCCGGAAGCGCCTCCGGCCGATCCTCCGGGACCCTGGCCCTGGCCCTGCTGAGCGGACGAGTAGATCCTCTGGCTGACGGGTTCCATGGACTTCATCAGAGCTTCGACCTTGGATTTGATCGCGCCGACGTCGTCGCCTTTGTTGGCTGCCTCCAGATCGGAGATCGCGGCCTCGATGGAAGCCCTCTCCTGCTGGGTGACCTTCTCCCCGAGATCCTCGAGGGTCTTGCGGACGGTGTATATGGAGGTCTCGGCCTGGTTGTGCATGTCGACGAGCTCCATCCTCTTCTTGTCTGCGTCGGCGAACTGCTCGGCCTGCTTGACCATGGCGTCGATCTCGTCCTTGCTGAGCTTGTTGGAGGACGCGATGGTGATGGTCTGCTCCTTGCCGGTTCCCTTGTCCTTGGCGGAGACGTTCAGGATGCCGTTTGCGTCAATGTCAAACGTCACTTCAATTTGCGGCATGCCGCGCGGAGCTGGCGGGATACCATCGAGGTTGAACTCGCCCAGCACCTTGTTGTCACGCGCCATCTTGCGGTCGCCTTGGCAGACGACGATGGTGACGGCCGGCTGGTTGTCAGCCGCAGTGGAGAACACCTGGCTCTTCTTTGCGGGAAATAAGGCGGGGCGAAGAGACCATCGCGGTAATCACCTGCGAACGCGGGGCGCACCCCTTCGACGACGAGGAGTCCGCCCAGATCCACCTGGTAGCAACGCTCACTAGCGCAAG
>JAFXUX010000040.1 GCA_017524805.1 Candidatus Methanomethylophilaceae archaeon | reverse complement strand
CCGCTGGCGTATGATCTAGCACACGTCCAGGTTTCGTATGTTCCGGCAGTCATCGGGCTTTATCCGTCCTCATCCTCCAATGCGGAGCCCTGTGCCTCTTCCCCGGCCGAGTTCCTCTGGGTCGGGTGCATGATTTGATTCACCTTTTGCTGCTTTCACAGCAACAAAGTGCCAGATATCATAGTTATATTTAATGATTTCTATGTATCAATAACCACAATCAGCCTTGCATTTTTGTAACCCCATTATTCAGATCAAAAACAATATTTTTCTTATTCGAATGACAAATAATTTCATTTTATTGATGGAATAATAGATATTATTAAATATTAACAATTCACAAGCGCCTAATCTTCTTATTTATTAATATTAAAGAAGTCTCATCCCATTATTTCCTTTTTAACGCTATCTCTATTGGTATTAGACATTCATCTAATAAAAATTAGAAAGACTAATTCTATAACTATCTATTGCATCATAAACAATTCATTTGTCTTCTCAAAGAAGGATGCACGCAAAATCTTATAGCCAATGCGACCGTACGTCAATCACATGGATTCGTCCGTAGGCTTTGATAACGAAGAATATCTCAGGACCCAATCCGAGCACATCAGAGAACGTATCGCTCGTTTTGGTGGGAAACTCTATCTTGAATTCGGCGGAAAACTATTCGATGACTACCATGCGTCGCGCGTTCTCCCCGGATTCAAACCCGACAGCAAGATTTCCATGCTGATGCAATTCGGTTCGGACGCCGAAGCTATTGTCGTCATCAACGCCGAAGACATCGTTAAGAACAAGATGCGCAAAGACGTCGGGATCGCCTATGATCTGGAGGTCTTCAGGCTTGTGGATTCGTTCCGCGACAGAGGAATTGAAGTCTGCGGGCTTGTCATCACCAGATATTCCGGCCAATCTGCGGCGGACAGCCTCCAGAAAAAAGCGGAAGCGCTGGGACTTCGCGTATACAAGCACTATTCCATCGACGGATATCCCACCAACATAGAGAAAATTGCCAGCGATGAAGGCTACGGAAAGAATGACTTCGTGGTGACCACCAAACCTCTGGTAGTTGTTACCGCGCCTGGCCCTGGAAGCGGAAAGATGGCGGTCTGCCTCTCCCAGATCTATCACGAAACCAAGAGGGGCGTCAAAGCGGGTTACGCCAAATTCGAGACGTTCCCGGTGTGGAACCTGCCTCTGAGCCATCCCGTGAATATCGCGTACGAAGCTGCGACCGCCGATCTGGGCGACAACAACATGATTGACCCTTTCCATCTGGAAGCCTACGGAAAAACCACCGTCAATTACAACAGGGACGTCGAGATTTTCCCGGTGCTGAATGCTATTCTCGAAGGCGTCTCCGGTACATCGCCGTACAAATCTCCGACTGATATGGGCGTCAATATGGCCGGATTCTGCATAGTGGACGACGCCAAGGTCAAAAAGGCCGCTGAAAACGAGATAATCAGGCGCTATTATTCTGCCCTCAGAGATCTCAGAGAAGGAAAAAACGAAGGGGATTCACTCTTCAAACTCAAACTGTGCATGAAGCAGGCAGGGATTACCCCGACTAGCCGCAAAACCGTGGAATTCATCGGGAACGCCGAGGGGAAAGAATCGAGGCCCCTGGTCGCGATGGAGCTGAAGGACGGGACCATAGTCACTGGCAAGGCATCCCCGCTTCTTACGGCATCGTCGGCGCTTATTCTGAACGCTCTGAAGACGGTAGCAAAAATCGACGATTCCGTGCTGCTGATATCCCCGGAAGTCATCGGTTCGATGCAGAGGCTTAAGGTCGAATATCTCGGGAACAGGAACCCCCGTCTGCACATCGACGAGATGCTTGTGGCCCTCTCCATCGCGGCCAACACGGATTCCAACGCGGAGAAAGCTTTCTCGGCCCTTCCGGAGCTCAGGGGATGCGATGCGCATTCGTCGCTCGTCATTTCTCCCATCGACGAGCTTACCTACAAAAAACTGAGGATCTATATCTCTTGCGAGCCTGAATACCAGACCAACTGCCTGTTCCACGGCAGCTGAGAACATTTATTTCGGCGATAGGCGGGAAGTCGATCCGATATCGGCCCCGCCATTCGCCTTGGCATCACTCGCCGACCGTGGCTTCGGCCGACTGGATGCACTTGGTGAGGACGGAATAGGCGCTTATCATATCCGCCTCGCCGACGATGAAGATCGTGTCGGTGTGGCAGCTTACCGTCTCCTCGATGTTGATTCCGGCGTCAGACAGGTTGGTGATCAGATACGCTATGACCCCGCTGGTGTCCACGATCTTCTCCGGGGACTTGACTGCGATCTCCACCAGATTCTCCCTCACTTTTATTATGTTGAACCTGCCGACAGTGTCGATTATCCTGTCCTTGAGCATCTTGTCCGCGATTATCGTCACCGCGGAAGCCGACTGGACGCACTGCATGATGGAATTCTCGTTCCAAAGGTCCTTGAAAAGGTTGTCCATCTTGTGGAGGACCGACCAATCGTTCTTGGCGGTCACTATGCAGGTCTTGGTCCTCATCTCGAGCCTGCTGTCTTTGAGGATCCTGAGGATGCTGAGCTCGTGGTCGGTGGTAACGGAAAGCTTCGACGCATAGCGGCGGCAGGCGATCATTACGGCTTCCTCGTTGTCCACGTCGATGTCCTTCATGATCATCCTTGCCAGCTTTGAATAGTTTATCAGACCTTTGGAGACGCAATCCTTGATGCTTGGATGCGCATCTATGTAAATGCGCGTCTTCTCCGCGAGGCTCTCGCTGAGCACGTTCTTCGACATGGGGAGGGGATTGTTTTATTTTGTATATATCAGTTCCAATTGAGACATTTAGAAGGCAAAAAGGTTCGCTACGATGGTATGAGGTCAGTTTAGAAAGCAATCACGTGTCTAAACGCCATATTGTATGTTTTTAGACATGGTTTATGGAGAGGCGAGGGGGATTCCCCCGCCAAAAAAGCATCAGACCACTTTCACTACGGGGGTCCCGTCCTGAGCGAGGACCACCTGGACGCCGTTCATGTTCTTCAGGTTCTCATACAGGATATACCTCAGATAGGCTTCGTCGCTGTCGAAAGACTCGCGGACCTTGTCTACCGCGGCCTTGCTCGCTTCGGCTTCCACCTGTATGCGTTCGAGATCGATCTGGGCCTTCTCCAGCTGCTGCTGGGCGATGAGCTTCTGCTCGACGGCTTCGCTCATGGCTGTCGGAATGCGCATCTCGCGTATGATGACCTTGTCCACCACGATGCATCCGTCGCATCTGTCCATTATCTGACTGGAAAGGTTGCTGGTTATCGCGGACTCGACGTCAGACCTCTTGTCCGAGATTATCTCCAAAGCGGTGTAGTTGACGCAGGTTAGCCTGGGTACGGATCTGACTTCCTGATGGAGGATGGTAATCTTCCAATCTTCGCCGTATTCGAAACGCAGCTTCTTGACCATGCTCTGCGGGATATGGAATGTGACCGCGATATCCATATCGATCACCAGGCTGTCCTTAGTCAGGACGGATATGCCTCCGACGGTGTCTATGTCATCATCGAAGCCGATGTACTCGACGGTCTGGGTGTTGTATCTGATGTTCTCTACGTTGGCGAG
The DNA here is from genome assembly GCA_017524805.1 of Candidatus Methanomethylophilaceae archaeon. Classification (NCBI taxonomy): domain Archaea; kingdom Methanobacteriati; phylum Thermoplasmatota; class Thermoplasmata; order Methanomassiliicoccales; family Methanomethylophilaceae; species Candidatus Methanomethylophilaceae archaeon. The sequence continues at coordinate 27,999 of JAFXUX010000040.1, read as the reverse complement.
CGCATATTTGGGGTCCATATGCCAGCCCTCGTCGATGACTTCGCCGATGTTTCCTGCGGGACTGTTCACGACGACGCCCTTCTCGCCGGCTCCGACCTGGACGAACGACATGCTTGCAATCAGAATGACGATCACAAAAGCCAGGATGCCGAAGGCTATCCCGGATTTGGCTCCGGACTTCCTTCCTTTGATTCCGATTATGATGCTGGCTATCGCCAACACTACTCCTATCGCGAATGGGACTACGCCCAATATCACGCTTAGTGAGACCAAGATTATGCTCGCCAAACCCAGAATAGGGCTCAGCTTGCTCAATTCCAAACTCTCCATAATTCCTGAATGGAATCATGACGTTAATCATATCTCCCCGGAAGAGCAGGCGACGGCGGATGGGGCAGCCAGATCAGCTAGAGAACCTCCGTTGGAATAGATTTCCATGCATCTTCTCGTGCATTCCCTGCAGCGCCTGAATCTGATTTCGGCCTCGGCCGCATCCCCGTAGGATTTCCAGCATCCGGCGCAGACGCAAGACCTCCCGCCATTCCTCATGAACCCCTCCACATCCGCCAGCGGATAGCCGAGGAAGATGCCGACCTCATGTGGCATCCCCTTCTCGATGAACCTGGCGCGAAGATGCCTCAGGGAACCGGCGCAATCCATCCCGCGGTAACCGTATTCGGAGAGATATCCGCCGACTTTTGGGTTGGAAAGCACGTCGGAAAGCATTTTGGGCCTGAATACGTAAACCAAAAGGGCATCGGACTCCGAGCGCAGAGCCATAGCCATGACGTCGAACGGCCTGAGAATCCTGTTCATCGAACGCAATCCGGCCATGATCTCAGTTTGCGATGCGCGCATCCTGAACATGCTCCCGCATTTGATCCCCGCCAATGTCGGTGCGCAGTGCCTGATGACCCGCTCCTCTAGCGATCCCACGCATATTCCATGGCATCCGCGGCAGCATGACGCTTTCCCTTCCATATTTAGGCTTAATTAAATCTTATTATTTATATTTAGGTATTCCTAAAATTATAACCTCCAAAGTTTAAGCGTATCGCGCGTATGACCGGGCATGAGGCTGACAGACGCGCATCTGCATCTGCGCGATGGGATCGCCGCCGAATCGTACCCGGACATGGGCTCCCTGGAGAGGTTCGTATCGTGCACCGCGAAGCCCGGCGAATGGGATTCGGGAATCCGGGACCCGCGCGCAGTGGAATCGTATGGGGTGCACCCGTGGTATTGCTCCGAATGGACGGCGGAATCGGAGAGGAAACTCCGCCAGATTCTAGATGAAGATCCTCTGGCTCAGATCGGCGAGATCGGCCTGGATTCCAAGAGGGGAACGGTAGCGGATCAGATGCCGGCGTTCATCGGCCAGCTCCAGATCGCCTCGGAAAAAGGCCGCGTCGCATCCATCCATTGCATCGGATGCGAGGACAGAGTCCTGAGCGCGATCAGGGAACACGGGAAAGGAAGTGTATGCGCCATCATCCATTCGTTCTCTTCTGAAAGCTACGCGAAACCGCTGGCCTCGCTCGGATGCATGCTCTCGTTGAATCCGCGCATATTGAAACGTTCAGAGATAAGGCTTAAGCGCCTGTTCGAGGCCATCCCATTGGACAGCCTCCTCCTGGAGAGCGATGCGCCCTATTTTGCCGAGGGTTTCGCTGGAATGGGTGATTTCGTCGCCAAGATAGCCCCCTACACTGGAAGGGAGCCAGAAGAGCTGTGCGACATTGTCAGACGCAATTTCGAGAGGTCTATCCATGGCCGAGAGCATCAGCGCAAGGACCGAGATTCTGGTCGGGAGCGAGGGAGTGAGAAAGCTCAGGGACGCGTCGGCGATTCTCTGCGGGTGCGGAGCGGTCGGCGGATACGCGTTCGAAGGCCTCGTCCGCGCCGGGATAGGCAGCATTCGCGTGGTGGACAAAGATGTCTTTTCCGAGAGCAATCTGAACAGGCAGATCCTGGCGACCCGGGAGACCATCGGCATGCTGAAGACCGAGGCGGCGAGAGCCCGCGCTCTAAGCATCAATCCCGACGTAAAAATCGAAACGATGGACGTTCTCGTATCAGAATCGACTATACCTGAGATTCTGAGCGGGGATTTCGATTTCCTGATCGATGCCATTGACACCGTGAAGATGAAGGTAGCCCTGCTCCAAGCCGCAAGCGAGCTCGGAATCCGCACCTTCTCATCCATGGGGGCCGCGCTCCACATGGACGCCGGCGCCGTACGCATCGCGCCTGTGATGGAATCCAGAGTCTGCCCCATAGCCTCCCGCGTAAGATCGTCCCTGAGAGGATACGACGCTTCGAAGATAACCTGCGTCTACTCTGAGGAGAAGCCGATCGCCATACCGGATTCCAGGGACGAGTTCGGGAAAAGCGTTCTGGGATCGATGCCCACGATCCCTGCGATATTCGGCATGGCGCTGGCTAACGAGGCGATAAAATACGTTCTCAGCAGATGATGCGGGGGCGAGCCCCCGTCCATCATGCGTGCCTTATCCCAGCAGCCTCCGAAATGTCTTTGCTTACCGTGCATAGATCGGCTTTCGAGAGGCCATGGATGTCGTCGTGGCCGGTGACGCGGGCGAAAGTTCTCAGCTCCGATCCCATTGCGCTGAGGAAATTGGCAACCCTCTGGGAGCCTGCCTCCACATCCAGACGATCCTCGAGCTCCGGATCCTGGGTGGCGATTCCCATGGGGCATTTCCCGGAGCCGCAGATCCTGTATCTCTGGCACCCCAATGCCATCAGAGGCGCGGATGCCATAGCTATCGCATCGGCTCCCATAGCGATTGCCTTGGCTACGTCCCCGCTGGTGCGGAATCCGCCGGTGATGATCAGATCCTGTACCATGCCGTGGGAATCCATGTATTTCCTGGCCCTTGCCAGCGCATAGACCGTCGGGACCGAGGATGACTCTCTGAGGAACTTCGGCGATGATCCAGTTGCTCCGCCGCGGCCGTCGATGGTGATGAAGTCGCATCCAGATTCCGAGATGAACTTCAGATCGTCCTCTATGTGCCCCGCCGAGATCTTCACGCCTATCGGAAGTCCCCCGCTCCTTTCGCGGAGCATATCCACCAATGCCTTGAGATCGCTTGGGCTGTCGATCCCAGGGAATCTGGACGGGCTTTGGATGTCCTTCCCGACGGATTTGCCGCGCATAACTGCGATAATGTTCGTCACTTTGTCCCCGGGGAGATGTCCTCCCATGCCGGGCTTGGTGCCCTGGCCTATCTTTATCTCGATCGCGTGGGAATTTCTAAGGGTCTCTGAATCGAAGGAATACTTGTTCGGCGCAAGCTCGAAGATGTAGCGATAGGAGGATACCATCTCATCGTAAAGGGCTCCGCCTTCGCCGCTGCACATGGCAGTCTTCGCCATAGCGCTCCCCTTGGCCAGAGCGATTTTGGCCCTGCCTGAAAGGGCGCCGAAAGACATATGGCTCACGAATACCGGGCTCTCCAAGACCATCGGCCGCTTCGACTTCTTGCCGATGACCGTTTTCAGAGATACTTCGGCGCCGTCGTCCATCGGGAAAGGCGATAGCTGAGCGCCAAGAATGAGGATGTCCTCGAATTTCGGCACGGGCGACAGCGTGTCCATGGCGGCGGATATACTCTTTCCGGTCAGAGCCATCTCGTGGATGTCATCCATGACGCCTCCGTCGCGCCTGACCAGCTCCGGCGGTATAGCCAGGCTTTTTTTGGGGGCTGGCGCATCGTCTGCTTTAGGTTCTGGGACCGTCGAGTCGGATACCCTGCTGAACTCGCTCTTGGGTGAGCCGCAGGTTGGACACTTCCAATCGTCGGGAAGGTCATCGAATCTGACCGGCTCCACGCTCTCGTCGTATATCTCGCCGCAAACGCCGCATTTGTATATCCCCGGGACCCAATTATCTTCAGCTTCGGGCTCCCCGACCTTCTTGAAGGCGCTTTTGGGAGACCCGCAAAGGGGGCACTTCCAATCGTCGGGAAGGTCATCGAATCTGACCGGCTCCACGCTCTCGTCGTATATCTCGCCGCAAACGCTGCATTTGTATATCGCCATGGCACGGCATCTGTATACGGCTTTAAACAGTTTCACAAAAGAAAGCTCAGCCGAGAATGTCCCAAAATCCCTTGCGATCCCCGTAATCCTGCAGAAGGCGCTGCATGTAACTCCTGAATTCCTTGGCTCCTCCGGCTTCGGACTTGTATGCCTGCTCCACATAAGATAAGAGAGAAACAGCCTGGCGGAATGAATCGTCACGGCCTTCCTTCAGAATGCATTCGAGAGCCTCCGTTGCCGTCTTCTTGGCGCAAGCCGATTGGCCGGAGCCTGACATCGCCCTGACAACCCTTGCGATGTCGAAAGATTCAGGAAACGAGAAGCTTCTGAATTCCATGCAAGATAGAACTTCCTGTGACATCCCGTTCCTGGCCAGGAAAGACAGAGCGCCGTCGTCAGCACCTTCCCCGAGCCTCTTTTCCGCCACCATGCGGATGAGTTCGTCTCTGCTCTTCCCGCTGGACATCGCGACTTTGAGCGCATATTCGCTCGGCTCGCGCAGAAGGTTCTCCGTCTCGATGCGGCGCATTGACTCGGCATCACCCAGCATCTCGAATATCTCATGGGCCGCGTTCCTGCCTTTCGCGTCCATCTCTCTTATGTCCGGAAGCATCCCTGCCAAGCGAAGACATTCGGATGTCTGGCCTGCAGGGACGATCCTCCGCATCGCCTCCAGAACCGCTTCCGGACTGCTGCCATTGGATCTGATGTAATCCTCGTATTCCCCGAGCGCAAGATACGCATCCATCAGAGCGGGATCCAGCGGATGGCTTTCGACGAGCTCCCTCAGAACCTTTGGATCCAGTTCTCCGACGAGGTCCCGCGCCCAGACTCCCCCTTCAGATGAGATGGCCTGCCAGACGGCATCGGCGGACGATGAGCGCAGTTCGATGGATGCCCTCTCCTCCCAGCTTTGGTCCGGCCATATGATGGCGCCTTCGGATTCGAGGCGGACGCATTCGTCCATCAGACGCGAATATTGGCGCAACTTTCTGTCATGCCCGCCGGACCCGCAGAAAATCTCCTCGCAGATAGAGTCCACATCGTCGGATAGGCTTTCCGAGCCGGGATCCAAATTGGATATGGCGTCCATGATGCGCTCGGAATCCCGGTCTTGGACGCGGGCGGCGACGGCTGACGCATGGGCGCAGGAATCCGAGCGGCAGAGGAAACAATAGTACGATGAGCCGTCCGATATGACTTTGGCTTCCGCTCCGTCAGAATCAACCGCCGAGAATCCGAAGATTCCATCCAAAGGGATCGGGTCTATGCGCATCGTTCCACCGAAGAGCGGTCGGCCACATAGCCCCTGACATTCGTCTCGACTATATCCGCGCACCATGACAGACGCTTGTCGATTTCCTCGCCCCAGAAACGGATGACCACCCAGCCGTCCCTTCTGAGCGCGTCATCCACCTCCGAATCCCTCTGGATGTTGCGCTCTATCTTCGGGATCCAGTAATCCCTGTTGGACTTTATCGTCCCTTTCCTTTCTTCCCAATCGCGGCCGTGCCAAAACTCTGAATCGCAGAAAACGGCGACCTTCACGCCCGGGAAAGCGATGTCCGGAGTACCTTCCGCTCCCCTGTAATTCTTTCTGTAGCGCAGCCCGCGGCTCCAGAGCTCCTTCCTCAGAGCCAACTCTATGCCGGTGTCCTTCCCTCTTATGCGCGACATGTTGTAGTGGATCTGTTCGGGAGTCTTTTTCACGCAGAGAAATCCGATGGCGCATATAAACGGGTTGCTGGGAGACCGCGGATCATCTCATCAGCCTCTGGCGGAAGGCTTTTGGTGGCTGGCCCCGCATCGCGACCTTTTATATGTAATAAGCATAACCTGCACAACCGGCGGGCTAGATACACCCGTTCGGAGGGACTGACGATGATAAAGCAGATCCAACCGGTATACAACGGCACGAAGCTGGAGAAAGAGATCCAACAGAAATGGAACTCCGAGAAAGCTTATGAGAGAACCAAAGCGCTCCGCGCGGACGGCGAGAGATTCTACTTCGTCGATGGGCCGCCTTACACGACTGGCCACATCCACCTCGGGACCGCGTTCAACAAGACGATCAAAGACATCCTCATAAGATACTGGAGGATGAACGGGCTCAACGTCCGCGACGTCCCCGGATTCGACATGCACGGGCTCCCGATAGAGGTGCAGATGGAGAAGCTCCTCGGGATCCACTCCAAGAAAGAGATAGAGGAGATGGGCATCGACAAATTCGTCTCCGCCTGCGACGAGCACGCCCATAAGCTGCACGCCGAGATGACCGAGGAGTTCAAGCAGCTGGGCGCTTGGATGGATTGGGACAACCCCTACCAGACGCTCAAGCCGGATTACATAGAGTCCGCCTGGTGGACGCTCCAGCGCGCGTACGAGAGGGGATTGCTCAACGCCTCCAGCAGGGTCGTCACCTGGTGCCCCAGATGCGAGACCGCCCTCGCCGAAGCCGAGATAGAGTACTGGGATGAGACCGACCCCTCGGTCATGGTAAGATTCCCGCTCACCGATGGAAGCGCATCGCTGCTGATCTGGACCACCACGCCGTGGACCCTCGCGTCAAACATGGCTGTCGCCGCGCACCCTGACTTCGAATACGCCAGAGTGAAGATGATCGGAGAGATAGGATCTGAGACCGTCATAATCCTGGCTTCGCAGGCCGAGTACGTCATGAAGGCCGGAGGGTACGACAGATTCGAAATCCTCTCAAAGATGACCGGCAAAGAGCTGGAAGGACTCAGCTACGTTCCCCCGTTCGAGCTCGAAGGCGTGAAGAGGAATGAGTGGACTTTCAAGGTCGTCAACGCCGACTACGTCGAGCAGGACAACACCGGATTGGTCCACACCGCCCCCGGCCATGGTCCCGACGACTACGAGACCGGGAAGAGATACGGCATGGAGCCTTTCTGCCCGGTGGCGGAGAACGGCAGATACACCGAAGAATTCCCTCTCCTGGCCGGCAAGAAAGTCAAGACGATCAACGAGGACGTCATCAAATATCTCGCAGAGACAAAGGAAGCGATCTACAACGTCGCCAAGATCAAACACAGGTACGGCCACTGCTGGAGATGCAAGTCCCCGATCATCTACAGGAACACCCGCCAGTGGTTCGTGAAAGTGCCTGAGATCAAGGAGGAGATGCTCTCGGAGATCGACCGCGTTAAATGGGTACCCGACTGGGCCGGCTCCACCAGAGAGAGGAACTGGGTGGACGGCGCAAGGGAATGGTGCATCTCGCGCCAGAGGTATTGGGGGATACCCATGCCCGTCTGGGAGTGCGAGTGCGGCGCCAAGAAAGTCGTCGGCCAGTTCGAGGAGCTCAAAGAGGGCGAAGGATACAGCGAAGGAATGAACCCCCACAGGCCTTGGATCGACGGCGTCAGGTTCAGATGCCCGGAGTGCGGGAAGACCATGCTCAGGGTTCCCGACGTCCTCGATGTCTGGTTCGATTCCGGAGTCTCCGCTTGGGCCCAGCTGGGATACCCCCACCACAAAGAGGAATACGACAAATGGTGGCCTCCCAGATTCATCGTCGAAGCCCACGACCAGACCCGCGGCTGGTTCTATTCCCAGCTGGGTGCAGGATGCATCTCGATGGACCGCGCGCCTTACGACGAGGTCATGATGCACGGATGGGTCCTGGATCCGAAAGGGCAGAAGATGTCCAAGTCCAAAGGGAACGTCATCAACCCGCTGGACCTGATCAACGAGGTCGGCGCCGATTCCATGAGATTCTACCTCATAAGATCCAACGCCCCCTGGGAGGACACGCCGTTCCAGAAAGAGGGGCCGAAGAACGCCAGGAAGGTTCTGAACACCCTGTGGAACGTCGTGAACTTCGCGTCCACCTACATGGTCCTGGACAAGTACGATCCCAAGGAGCACCCTCTGGAGAAGGCCCTGCCCAACCTTCGCGACGAAGATCTGTGGATGATCTCGAGGACCGAGAAGATGAAGGCGGAGGTCACCAGATATCTGGAGTCCAGGGAGCTCCACAAAGTCGCAAGGACGCTGGAGGACTACATCATGGAAGACCTCTCCAGATGGTATGTCTGCCTCGTCAGGGACAGGTCCTGGAGCGAGGACTCCGACGCGGAAGTCGACAAGATGGCTTCCTATTTCACCCTGCGCTACGCCATCATGAACACCACTCTGGTGCTCGCTCCGATAGCCCCGCACATAACCGAGATCATCTACGGCAGCATGGGCGGAGAGAAGGCGTCCGTGCACATGGAGGACTGGCCGAAATGCGATGCTTCACTCATACGCGAGGACATCGAGCGCAGCATGTCCCTCACGAAGGGCATCGACGAGATCGTCGCGTCCGAAAGGGCGAAGGCGTCCTACAACCTCAGATGGCCTCTGCTCAGGATAATGGTCCGCGGAAAGGATGCTGAGACCAACGACGCCGTGAGAAGGTTCGGAGAAGTTCTTGAATCCCAATCCAACGCCAAAGAGATCGTCTATCTCATGCCCGGCCAGGAGCCGCCGGAATGCGAGAAGATCATCGCAGTGGAATTCGAAGGAGGAGACGTGTTCATCGACTTCACTGTCACTCCCGAGATCGAAGCCGAGGCTCTCGCCAGAGAGGTTATCAGAAGGATCCAGCAGATGCGCAAAGACATGAAGCTCAAGGTCGAGCAGTGCATCAGCTGCGACCTGATGACGGACGAGACCCACAGCGCGCTTCTGGAGCAGTGGAAAGACGCCATCGCATCCGAAGTCAGGGCCGAGAGGCTCAGCATCACAGACAGCCCCGCAGGAACGACCGTCAAAGAATGGGAGTTCGGCGGGAAGACCGTGACCATAGGGATTTCCCCCATAGAGTGAGGATATCCCCGCCAAACGCCTTCCATCCCCGGTATGAAGGGGCCGTCACGAATGGCCCCTTGGGGATGGCATCGGTTTCTTGCAGAACAATGCTATAGTTATGGCTACGAATTTCGTAGAAATAACAATTTATTCGTAAATATCATCATTGTTTCTACGAATTTCGTATCAAACTCTCAAATACCTTATATTCTTGCATGAAGTTTTGCGACCAGGTATAACCTCCCGGATAGGGGAGGCCAAGGGGGATTCTATATCTCGAAAGTACAGCCGCTGACCGCATACAAGGCGGGAGCCATAGTCTTCATAGTTCTGTTCGTTCTATTGCTGGCTTTCATGACCACCGGGCCGGTGGATGAGGGAAGCAGATTCAAAGGGACGATCTGGGCTCTTGCTCCGCCTCTGGTGGCCATCATCCTGGCGCTTATCACCAAAGAAGTCTACTCCTCATTGTTCGTGGGCATAGTGATAGGAGCAATCTTCGCGGGTGACGGCCATCTGGAAAGCACAATGACAGTGATGTTCGAGGGCGGGTTCATAACCGTCCTCAGCGACTCGTGGAATGTCGGAATTCTGATATTCCTTGTCATCCTGGGAACGTTCGGAGCGCTCGCGCTCAAAAGCGGAGGGACCCGCGCCTATGGCGAATGGGCCCTTTCCCACATCCACAGCCGCAAGATGGCGCAGTTCGCCACCATGCTCTTGGGGGCGCTCATATTCATCGACGACTACTTCAACTGCCTGACAGTGGGTTCCGTCATGCGCCCTGTGACGGATACGCATAAGGTGTCCCGCGCCAAACTGGCTTATCTCATCGACTCCACGGCGGCGCCGATATGCATCATCGCCCCGATCAGCTCCTGGGCGGCCGCGGTATCCGGTTCCATCGACGATGCCGGGCTCGGAGACGTCCTCAACCCTTACACCCTCTTCACCCAAAGCATAGAGTACAACTTCTACGCCCTGTTCACGATCGCCGCTGTCATCTGCATCATATTCTTCGACATCAACCTGGGCCCCATGAAGAGGCACGAGAAGAACGCCCTCGACGGCGACCTTTTCACCGTGCCTTTCAACCCATCGGAAAAACATGCCGAAGAGGAAGAGGTCAGCGACAAAGGCAAGGTCATCGACCTCATCCTTCCGATCTTCATATTCCTGATTCCTGGATGCGTCCTTGGTCTGATGTACACCGGCGGATTCTTCGACGGCGCCAGCATTCAGGATTCGTTCGCCAACTGCGACGCTTCCGTCGGTCTGGTGTACGGCTCCGGCATAGCATTGATCCTCACCGTCCTTTACTTCTTGCTCCGCAGAGTCCTCAAATTCGAGGAAGTCATGAACTGTCTGCCCCTAGGATTCCGCAACATGGTCCCCGCGATTCTCATCCTGATATTCGCTTGGACCCTCTGCGAGATGACAAGAGGACAGCTCGATTCCGCTGGGTACGTCAAATCCATCGTCGTAGATTTCGGAGGTACTGCGGTCCTTCCTGCGGTGTTCATGCTCATCGCATGCTTCATCTCGTTCTCCACCGGAACGTCCTGGGGAACGTTCGGAATTCTGCTTCCCATCGTCCTCTCGGTATTCGAAGTCGGAGACCCGCTGATGATCGTCGGAGTGAGCGCGTGCCTTGCGGGATCCGTGTTCGGAGACCACTGCTCGCCTATCTCCGATACGACCATCATGTCGTCGGCCGGCGCCCAATGCAACCATATAGAGCACGTCGCCACGCAGACACCGTATGCCATCATCGTGGCTGCGATAAGCTTCGTATTCTTCCTAGCCGCCGGATTCTGGCAGAGCATTATCGTGACCGTTCTGGGCATAGCCGCCACAGTGGCCGTATTCTACATCCTGAAAAAGATGCAGGAAAAAACGCCTGAGCCTTCGGCATAAACAGATTGGCCGGGGAATCTCCCCCGGCTTTTTATTTCAGATCGGCCGCGATCGGCGGAACAGTTTGGATATGGTTTCCGAGGTCCCGTCCACAGTCTCCATGGAAGGAATCTCTTCGGGCACAACCCATCTGAAATCCTCGTTCTCTTCGTCGAGCACAGGGGCTGCGCCTGATACATCGAACCTGAACGGGTGCACTTCCCAGAGGGTCTTCCCTTCCCTCACATAAAACGCCGGCAGAGTTTTTGATGGCACTCCGACGCTGATCTTCGTCTCCTCTGAGATCTCCCTGCGGGCGGCTTCCTCCAAGCTCTCCCCGCCCTCTACCTTTCCGGCGACGAAAGACCATTTTCCAGGAAACGAATAGCATCTTTCCGGCCGCTTCAGCATGAGAACCTTTCCGTCCTGGACGACCGCGGAAGATACGCATACGCGACGCTGGACGCCTTCGATCTCGATCTCTCCCGAGTTGGCGTCCAACGAGACGATGTCCCCGTCCTTGAACATGTCTATCGATGGCACCGAATCCACCATCGGGATCGATGATATCACCGCTCCGGTGGCGACTATGATCTCTGCGCTTTCGTTTATGACCGCTGCAGGCTGCTTCCCGTGGACCATCAGATCGTACATCACGAAGGAACCCACGGTGCTGCCTTTTCCGCTGGGAAATACCAGGATCTTGCCGGCGACGTTTCCGCCGTTTCCGACGCGGACTTCCCCGGTGGAACCATCGACGCCTCCGAGGAAGCTCAAAGGCTCTGGTATCCTCAGAACCTCGCCCCTTGCCTTTCCCGGAGATATCATGCGCCCCGAAATCTTCACATCACCACCCCCAAAAGAGCCGATATGTCGCGGCACATGGCCTTCTGCGAGCACAGGGTAGGCAGATAATTCCCGGCTTTGGCTGAATTGGTGCCTGTCCTGGAGAAAACGCCTTCGATCGGAGCGACAACCATGCAAGTGTCCGCCAGAACCTTCCCGAATTGCTCCATTATCCTGACGTCCTCCGGGCATCTGGCCCTCACTTCCGCCGAAGTGCAGAACCAAATCTCGACGTCGTCCCTCACTTTCTTCTTTCCCTTGAGGAAGGACGCGATATCATGCATCTCTTTCTCTGTGAGATGCGGGCACCCTATCGCTATGAGCTCTATGTCATCGGCCACGTTCAGCTTTGAATATGCGTCTTCGAGCTCCTTCTTGCCGATCGGGATCGTCTCGAGTTCGGATATATCGAATCTCCCCGCCTCTGGAGTGGTCCCTTCGACATGGTATAGCGCGACCGACCCGGATGCGGCCATGGCGGCGGAAAGGGCTTTGGCCTCTTCGACCCCTGGCTTTATGCCTCTGAAATACGGCACGCCTTTGCCTTTCATCATGCCATATGCCTGCCCGAGCAATGAATAGGAGAATACCGATCCATCTATGTCGGCATCTATGACTGCCGTCGGTTTCCTGTTCTCATCGAGATGCAGACCATAATTGGCAGTCTTCCCAAGAATCGCAGCGGCCAGAGCTCCCGGCCCTCCCTCGCGGTTGGTCCTGGCCCCGATGTAAGAGTTCACGAACGAAAGCGCCGAGGACTCCGCCCAAGCCACGTGGTCCCCGAACTTGGGTACGTTCGCACCGGTGTACGGGGTGCATGAGCATGTCGTCTTTATGCCCATCTTCCCATACAGATCGATGATTCTGAGCTGTCTCTCAGCGAAATGCTCGGTGATGTGCATCTCCTTCCATCTTTCCCTGTCCATGCCGACTGGATTCAGAGTAGAAGGGACCGAGACTTTGGCGCCGCCGGAGACCATATCCTCCAGATACTTCAGGCCGCCGTCGCCGATCGTCTTGTAAGATGCGCCGGAAAGATGCGCGGAGGTTATGTCTATGAGACTTTCCGCGCCGTAAATCTTGCCGAGAGCTGTGACAAGCTCCATGGCTTTCTGCCTTCCTTCCCCTTCCTCACCGTTAAGTATCGCTTCCTCGGCTTTCGTAAGGTCCATGGAACGGAACCAAGCGCATCGATATTAACCGTATCGCATCGGCGCTGCCGCGGACATAGATTTATCACTGCCGATACCATCGCAGCAGGCATGATCATGCCATTCCTGGCGGCTGCTGCCGGAGGAGCCATCGGCGCGACGCTGAGATATTCCGCTTACAGGATCATCGACAGCGATTTCCCCTGGGCGACGTTTGCTGTGAACATAATCGGCTGCTGCCTCGCATCCTTCCTCATGTTCAGATACGGCGCGGATATGCATGACACTCTGAGGACGCTCCTGTTCGTCGGGATCTTCGGCGCGTTCACGACGATGTCCACCTTCTCCATAGACACCGTGGAACTTCTGACGTCCGGATCGTACTGGCTAGCGGGAGCCAACATCATCCTCAACTCTGTGGTCTGCGTATTGGGAGCGGCGGCGGGAAGGTTCCTGGCTCTGATTTAAGAATAAAAAACCGGCGCGAGGCCGGGAAGGGACATCACTGAGGGATGTTCTTTATGAATCTGAGGCAGTACGGGATTTTGTCCCCTCTGCCTTTGTGGAACTCCACGCATTCCATGCATTTCCCGTGTCTGGGACAACTAACGTTGGGGCAATTGCAATTCGGATTGAGGTCTTGTGGCATGGATGCCGAATCGTTTCTTCAATACAAATAAGATGCCATCATTCGGACGGCTTCCTTATGTCCGCGAATCTGACGCCCGGAATCGCCTTCGGGATATCTGATGGGGACATCTCGATCTGGTATCCGATCTTCCCCGCGCTCACATAAAATCTGGCATGGTCTTTGGCGCTGGAATCTACGACGACTTTCATCGGGCGCTTGATGCACATCGGAGAGCATCCGCCGTGCACATACCCGGTCACTGAAAGCAGATCGGCCGATTTTATCATGGATACCGATTTCTCTCCCACCGCAGCCGCGGCTTTCTTGAGATCCAGCCCGCCCGTCACCGGGACCACGAAAACATAATATGCCTTCTCCTTGGATTGCGTCACCAGAGTCTTGAACGCCTCTTCAGGATTCTCCCCCAGAGTCTCGGCCACTTCCATCCCGCCGAGAGCGGCATCGCCATAGGTATGCACCTTGTAGGGTATCCCCAGCTTGTCCAAATGCCTCATAGGGTTGGTCTTGACGTCCATGATGTCCCATGGCAATCCCATTTATTAATCAGCGTTACGAATCAGATAAAATAATCATACTCCATTCGCCACCGCATGAGGATCACGATCAGAGGGACCGTCCAAGGCGTGGGGTTCAGGCCTGCCGTGTACAGGGCCGCCCAGAGATGCGGCGCGTCAGGCGCTGTCCTGAACGACGGATCCGACGTCGTGATCGATACAGACCGCGGGGAAGAGCTTCTGAAAGAACTGCTTGGGGAACTTCCTCCGCTAGCGCGCATAGATTCGATTTCCAAGGAAGATGCTGATTATTCCGGGTCGAAAGGGTTCCGCATAATCCCTTCGGGAAACGAAAGCCATGGGGCTTCGATCCCGGCCGACAGCGCAGTCTGCGGAAAGTGCCTGGATGAGATCTTCGGCAGAGGCAGACGCGCCGGATATCCTTTCACCACATGCACCGATTGCGGCCCTCGCTTCACGCTTCTGAAGGGGATGCCCTACGACCGCCCCCTGACTTCCATGTCGTCCTTCCCGCTGTGCCCGGATTGCGGCCGGGAATATGAGAATCCTAAGGACAGAAGATTCCATCACCAGACAGTCTGCTGCCCAGAATGCGGCCCCAGATACAGGCTGGAACTCAAGGATGGAACCGTCACTTATGACGACCCGATAGGGAAACTGGCAGGGATGCTGGACGAGGGCTCGATAGCCGTGGTCAAGGGCTGGGGCGGGATGCATATCTGCTGCAGCTTGGACGTCCTTCCGAAGATGAGGGAATGGTATGGCAGGAAGAACAAGCCGTTCGCAGCCATGGCAAGGGATATGGAAGCGCTGAGACGGTATGCGGCTCCCACGGAAACCGAGGAGGAAGAGCTCCTGTCACCATGTCGGCCGATAGTGCTGGTCGACAAGATCGATTCGGAAATAACGGAGCTGCTTTCCCCCGGACTCGACAACATCGGCATGTTCCTCCCATACGCTGGGATGCACCATCTGCTGTTCTCGAAATTGCGGCATGATGCTCTCGTAATGACTTCCGCTAACGTGCCTGGGGAGCCGATGATCATCGATGACGGTGCGATCAAAGAGCTGGGCGCGGACGCGTACCTGCTGCATGACCAGCCCATCATCAACCGCGCCGATGACACCGTCGTCAGGATCTTCGACGGGAAAACCCAATTCATCAGGAGGTCCAGAGGATACCTCCCATTCGGTCTTCCGATCGGAATGGGCGGAGATGCGATAGGCCTGGGTGCGCAGGAGAATCTGACCGGATCGATTGCTTCCGACGGGAAGATCTGGCCCACCCAGCATATCGGGAACGGAGAGAATGTGGGGGTCCCGGAATATCTGGAAGAGGCTGTCAGAACTCAGATGAAGTTCGTGGGATGCGAACCTCAGATCATCGCCGAGGATCTGCACCCTGGCTATTCCAACCGGAGACTTGCCAGAAGGCTGGCCGAAGAATCCGGAGCGGAAATCAAGGATGTGCAGCACCATTGGGCGCATGCGGCGGCGCTCATGGCCGACAATGGAACCGATTCCTGCGTCGCGCTAACTTTGGATGGCACCGGCCACGGCGACGACGGCACGGCATGGGGCGGAGAGGTGCTCCGCGCAGACCTCTCAGATTACAGAAGGGTGGCGCATCTGGAATGCATCCCGCTTCTTGGGTCGGAGAGAGCGCTATACGATCTCAGGCGCCTCAGGTTCGCCATAGATATCATGAACGGCGATGAGAACCATGATTTCTCCGACAGCGAAGCGGCCGTTCTGTCCAAGCTCATGGGGAAAAGCGTCATGACATCCTCCATGGGAAGGGTGCTGGATGCCCTTTCGTTCAGCCTTGGGGTGTGCACGCAACGCACATACGACGGCGAACCTGCCATGAGACTGGAACCCCTTCTGAGAAGAGGGAAGCTCATCGATGGCTTCGAGACGGGCTCGAAGAGAGGCGTGATCGAAACGGCGCACCTATTCTCCGGGATTAGAGAAAGAGAAGACAAAGACGATGTCGCGTATTCCATCGTCCACAGCATAATGGGGGAGCTGGTGGCCTTGGCGGCCGAGGATGCCGATAAGGCCGGGATATCCTCCATAGGCATCACCGGCGGCGTGTCCTATAACGGGACGATCTCCCGCATGTTCATGGATATGGTTAAATCGTCCGCCCATGTACCCATCCAACATAAGAGCGTCCCCAACGGAGACGGGGGCATATCCGTCGGACAGACGGCGATAGCCCTGAGGATGATACAATGAAAAACACGCTTTTCGTTCTTCTCGACGGCGCCGAGGACGATCCCAACCCGCTGATGGGCGGGATGAAACCATTGGACCTAGCTGACATGCCGTTTCTGAGGGAGAAAGCGCCGCACAGACTGAAGACTTCCGGAAGAGGATACACACACCTGTTCCTCAACGAATTTTTCACCGGCCACCCGCCCGAGATACCTCGCGCCGCATTGGAAGCGATGGGGCTTGGCTTGGACATGAAAGACCCGAAAAGAACGGCATACAGGCTCAGCCCCGCCGTCATTTCGGATGGGATGATACGCTGGACATACGGCTCCACGGAGTACACGGAGAGACTGGTTCCCACAGTGGAATCCCACATGGACATCCTGGACCCTTACGATCCTGCCATAAAATTTTTCATCGGGGGAAGGGCGATACTGACGATGGACTGCGACGATATCCCTGACCTTCCTGGGCCTCCTACCGACGCCCCGTTCGTCGAAGTTCCCGGGGATCTGGGGAAGATGGTGATGGCCGTCGCGGATGACCTCAGCGGGACCACCGATTATCCTTGGGGATGCGGCAAATTCGGCAGGCAATATCCTCCTGTCGGGAGCTTGGGCAAGATGACCGCGATATCCAACAGCCCCACTTCGCTCGGAATATGCGCGTCGATCGGGTGCGACATACAGCTCATAGAGGAACTGGACGACAGATTCCCTGCCGCCAAAGAAGCGCTGAAGCATGGGAACGTATTCCTCCACATCGATGAGGTGGACGAGTACAGCCACCAAAAGGATCCTTTCAAAAAGAAGGCCGTTCTGGAGCATGCCGATAGGATGATGGCGGAATATTTCTCCGATGCGGAGAACATCATCTTTTTCGCCGACCATGGAACGTCATGCGTCACCGGCGAGCACATCCTGATGGACGTCCCGATCTGGACGAGCATAGATGCCGGGATTTCGGACGGAACGAAACTACCTTTGGGAAGCACTATAGATACACTCATGGAAAACAGGGCGTGAGACGATGGAAGATTTCGAGGTCCCAGAATCAATGAGCATATATGGCGACGAAAAGCTTGCTAAGAGCATCCTCTCCAGAATCTGGGGGAAAAGAGGAGTCTTCACATGCACGGTCGCCAACACGAAGACGTCGACCATACCTGGCGTATCTGACGCCGGGGACACCCCTGAGCTGACAATGTTCACGCCCGCCGCGGACGCGGAGATACTGGTGAGCGGGAAAACAACCTGCATGAAAGGCATCCCGATAAATCCCGGAGGAATACCCACGCCCGCGACGCTTACCAAAGCCGCCCTCAACCTTTCCGGAATCCCGTTCTTCATAGTGAACGGCGGATGCGAAGTGATACCGTACGTCCCCTACTTCGATATGGGAGGCAGATGCGGAGAGAAGATAACGACCGGCAATTCGGTCAAAAATGTAAGGGAAGAGTATGAGAAAGGGCTGATGCTGGGCGAGATGCTCGCGAGGGCGTACGATTTCGTGGTCATAAGCGAGAGCTGCGCCGGAGGGACCACAACCGCTCTGGCGGTCCTGATGGCGATGGGCATAATCGAGGAGAACCTCGTCAGCAGCAGCTCCCCCAAGAACCCGAAGGAGCTCAAAAGCAAGCTCGTCGCCGAGGCCCTGAAAGCCGCAGGGATCAAACCCGGAGATCTGGCGAACGACCCGCTGAAAGCCATATAGTGCGTGGGAGATCCCATGATGCCGGCGAACGTCGGAATCATAGCCGGAGCGGCAAAGACCGTCCCGGTGATAGTCGGAGGGGGAACCCAGATGGCCGCCGTGATGGCTGCCGTCACAAAGCTTCATCCGGAACTCACGGGCAATTACTTCCAAGGGACAACGAGATGGCTGATGGGCGACCCCAACTCCAGCATGAGAAAAATCATGGATTCGATTTCAAAAAGTATCCCTATAGTCTATATCAATGTAGACTATAGTGATAGCCCGTATGAGGGCCTTCAGGCATACGAATGGGGATTCATCAAGGAAGGCGTCGGATGCGGCGGATCCTCTGTCGCGGCTATCATCGGATCGTCCGGCAAGATCACATGCGGGGATCTGAAAGAGGAAGTCCACAGGATCTACCGCGAGATAATGGGGATACAATGACCGAAGAAAACAGACCCAAACTGAGCAAGCACGTCTGCCTGACCAACAGGAGCCCGCTGAGCATTTCGGACGATCCCGAATACGACATCCTCTGCGCCCTGGCCGACAAAGACGTTCTGACCATGGCGAGAGGGCTTTCCAAAGAGGAGGCCAGATCGCCGTATCCCGACGGCCTGTTCGGGCTGGACGAGCGCGCCACGAACGCCGCCATCAGGAAGATGAAATCGGCCGGCCTGATTTCCGCGAGAAGGGACGGCAACGACCACGTATACTACCTCAACAAAGGCAGATACAAAGAGCTCGCCGACTTCCTATACAAACTGATAGGCGAAACGGAACGGGCCTGATCGCGATCGCAGCGTGCAAAGCGTGCATAGCTGGTCCGCGCACGCGGGATTGTCTATCTTCCACTTCAATGCCCACATCTTGAGGCTGTGGATGACGTCCATGAGCTCTCTGCTGGCTTCGGTGAGGCGATACTCGCTCCTGATCGGAACGCATGAATCGTCGACGCGCCTTTCTATTAGACCTTCCGATTCCAGCTCCCTGAGCCGCTCGGTGAGAACCTTGGCGGTGACCTCCTTCATGGACCTCTCGATCTCCGAGAACCTCTTCCATTCGGAGCCCTTCCCCATCTCATGAAGGATCAGCACCGTCCATCTCTTCGACAGATAGTCCATCGTACGATACACCGTGCACATTTTATCCATGGTTTCCAAATGGAAAGTGCCGGTATTTATAAGATGGTATCTTTTAGAAACCTGCCACTAGGCAGAGGAGATTAAGATGCTGTGCAGGCAGTGCGAAGAGACCATCGAAGGAAAAGGATGCACGAGGAACGGGGTATGCGGGAAGACCGCGGAGGTCGCGGAAAGCCAGGACATTCTCATAGGGACGCTCATAGAGCTGTCCGCTTCCGGCAAGGAGAGCGCCGAGATTGATAAGACTATAGTCGACGGCCTTTTCATGACTCTCAGCAACACCAACTTCGACAAGGCCAGGATCGATGCCCAAACCGAGAAAGCCAGAACTCTGACCGGGAATGGCGCCGCAATCAGATGCAAGGACATCATATCCCTGGATACGGACGCAGACCTCAGATCGCTCAAGGAGCTGCTCCTGTTCGGACTGAAAGGCATGGCCGCATACTACCATCACGCCGCGATACTCGGTGCCGAGGACGGGAGAATAACGGCGTTCATCAGGAAGGCTCTGTCATCCCTTCCTGAGAGCAAATCCACCGAAGAGCTCATCGCCCTGAACATGGAATGCGGATCCGTGGGAGCGGAATGCCTCGCCCTGCTTGACAGGGCCAACACCGGAGCGTACGGCACCCCAGAAATCACCAAGGTAAAGACCGGGACGGGAAAGAATCCCGGCATACTGATCACCGGCCACGACCTGAAGGATCTAGAACAGCTCCTCGAGCAGACCCAGGGCACCGGCGTAGACGTGTACACCCACGGCGAGATGCTCCCTGCCAACGCATATCCCGCATTCAAGAAATACCGCAACCTGGTCGGGAACTACGGCGGGGCATGGCACAGGCAGAAGGAGGAATTCGATTCCTTCGGCGGCCCCATACTCGCAACCACCAACTGCGTCCTCATCCCCTACGAATCCTATAGGGGAAGACTGTTCACCACCGGGACCGCAGGAATCGATGGGGTGAAGCATATTTTCGCCGCCGGCGGGAAGAAAGACTTCTCCGAGATCATAGAGATGGCCAAAAGATGCCCCGCACCCAAGGAATTGGACAACAAGGAGCTCACAATCGGGTTCGGTCACGCGCAGACGCTTGCCCTCGCGGACAAGATAATCGGGGCCGTCAAAACCGGAGCCATAAAGAGGTTCGTCGTCATGGCGGGATGCGACGGACGCTACGGCAAGAGGTCATACTACACTGAGTTCGCGGAAAGCCTTCCAAAAGACACCGTTATACTGACCGCCGGATGCGCCAAATACAGATACAACAAGCTCGACCTCGGGGACATCGGAGGCATCCCGCGCGTGATCGACGCTGGCCAGTGCAATGACTGCTACTCCCTCGTCGTGATAGCCAACGCGCTGGCCGAAGCCTTCGGCACGGACGTGAACGGGCTCCCACTGTCGTTCAACATATCCTGGTACGAACAGAAGGCCGTCCTGGTTCTGCTGACTCTGCTGAGCCTCGGCGTCAAAGACATCATGCTGGGTCCGAGGCTGCCGGCGTTCATAACCCCCGGGATCTTGGGCGTCCTGTCGAAGAGCTTCGGAATCAGGGCCAACAGCGACGTGCGGAATGACATGATCGCGCTGAAGATCGAATGAACAAACATCTTAGCCTGCGGGGGCCTCCCCTGCAGGGACCCAGAAGGCAGATAAAATGGATAATCCGTTCAGACCGAGCGAGAAATACAGCGGAACGACTATAGTGATAACAGCGGCAGCAGCATTCGCCGCGCTGGCCTTCCTCGCGTTCCTTGACCAGACGCTGTCTAACCCGTACTTGGTGGCCTCTTTCGGAGCCACTGCCGTGCTCATATACGGCGCGCCCAAGGCCCCTTTCTCGAAGCCCAAGAACGTCTTCTTCGGGCATCTGTTCTCCGGGATCATCGGGATAGCCACCGCATTCATCCTTGTAAAGGCGGGATGCTTCGAGGAATGGAAATGGGCCGGGATAGGCATCGCCGGATGCCTCGCCATAATAACGATGATGCTCACCGGGACCATACACCCTCCCGGAGGCGCCACGGCCATCACCTGCGTCATAAGTGGTTTCGCCTCCATCGACCGCCTGTTCGTGCCGATCATGCTGGGTGTCGTGATAATGATGGGCATCGCCTACTGCGCCAATTACGCGAAAGAAAGGCTGCAGAAGGAAAGGAAACCGCAGGACTCCTCTTCGTAAGCCGGACGCGCCATTTTCCGGAAATGGAGGCGCCATACGCCTCCTTCCGGCTTGCATTACGGATTGCTTCGGCAAGAATCCGCCGATCGGACATGCCTCCCGAGCTCGGCAGGATTCTTGTCCATCGTTTTATACCGGATGATACATCCAATAATCATGCAAGTAGAGACGGCCGGCATGTCCTTCTCCTACAAGGATAAAAGCGTCCTGGAATCGGTATCCCTCAATTTCAATGAAGGAGAGGTCGTTTCCATAATAGGGCCTAACGGCGTCGGAAAATCGACGTTTCTGCACTGCCTGAACCGTCTGCTGACCCCCTCCAGCGGAAAGGTTCTGATAGATGGGAAGGATGCGTCGGAATACAGTCTCAGAGAATTGGCCAGAATCATGGGGTACGTCCCATACTCTTCGTCATCCAATTTCCCGCTCAGCGTCATAGACCTCGTGATCATGGGGCGCCACCCATACAGCAGGATTGGTTCCTCCAAAGACGACCTGAAAGCGGCGCATTCTATCCTGGAAAAGCTGGAAATGGAAGACCTGGCTTTCCGCCCGTTCTCGGAGCTCTCGGCCGGCCAGCGCCAGAAGGTCATGATCGCCAGAGGGCTGGTCCAGGAGCCTAAGGTCATCCTGCTGGACGAGCCCACGGCCAATCTGGACATCAAGCATCAGATGGAAGTGGCGGGACTCCTCCGGGATCTTTCCCATAAAAACGGGATCTCCGTGGTGATGGTGAGCCACGAGCTGAACATAGCCGCGAAATACTCCGACAGGATGGTTCTCCTGAGCGGGGGAAAGGTCTACATCTCCGGGACGCCCTGGGAGGTACTGACGCCCGACAACATACGCGCCATCTACGAGGTGGACGCCGATGTCGAAGACCACGGCGGAAGGCCTTACGTAATGCTGAACGGACCGGTATGATCCCATGTCCGAACAGGATTTCGCCAGCGGATATCTCAAATACGTGCGCCACAAGATTGTTTTCATATTGGCGGCTCTGGCTGTCCTGGCGGTCGCCGCAGGGGTGTCTTGCCTGGTGGACGGGAGGCCCATCGGCGTCCTTGACGTTTACAGGATAATCTGGGAACACATAACCGGAGCAGAATACGAGTACGCCACCTCGGAATACTGGGATGACTTCGTAGTCTGCCAGATGAGACTGCCCAGAACCGTCCTGGCGATAGTGGCCGGATCGTCGCTGGCCGTATGCGGGACTGTGATGCAGAGCATAATGTCCAACCCTCTTGCGGATCCGTACACCACGGGGATGTCCTCGGGAGCCTGCCTGGGAGCGATCATTGCCATTGCCATGGGCTTCGCCTTCACCGGCCCGTCGATATACGGCATCATGGGCATGTCTTTCCTCGTGGCTATGATACCTGCGTTCATTGTCATCCTGATATCCAGGCTGATCAGCACGTCCCCTGCGACACTGATTCTGCTGGGGACGATAATGTCGTATCTTTTCGGCGCGATGAACACGCTGATACTCGTCAATCAGGAAGGGGAGACCCTGTCTGCGGCATACCTGTGGACGATCGGCTCCCTGGACAACGTTATTTGGAGCGACCTCTGGATGCCCGGAATCGTCTCGATTATCGGATGCGCCGCGATGCTTGCGATGTCGGGGAAGCTCAACGTCATGATGATGGGAGACGACCAGGCCCGCAGCATGGGTCTGGACGTGGACAACTTCAGGACAGTGCTACTTCTGCTGCTGTCCGTTATGGTGGCGTCCATAATCAGCTTCACGGGGATACTGGGATTCGTAGGCTTGGTGGCGCCGCACATCGTGAGGATGGCCATAGGGTCGGACAACAAGTTCGTCATACCGGCGTCGATGGCGTTCGGATCCGCCCTTCTGCTGGTGACTGACACCATAGCCAGACTTGTGGTGTACCCTTATGAGATACCGGTCGGAATCATCCTGATGTTCATAGGCGGGCCTCTGTTCCTTTATGTCATCATCAGGAAGAAAGGATACGGGGGGATATACTGACCTGGGAAGATTTCCTGCCGAAATTCCTCTCCGTCCGCCGGAAAAAAATAGCATTCCTAGCTGTAATAAGCGCGATTCTGGCGGCGATTCTGGCGGTATCCCCGGCGCTGGGCGCATACAGCGTGTCACCGAGAGAAGTGCTGGACATCATCATAAGCCATATCCTGGGGAACCCACCAGGAGACAGGACTGACTTCGTGGTATGGGATGTGCGCCTGACATCCAGCATCATGGCCGTGATAACCGGTTTCGCTCTGGGCGTGTGCGGGTCTGTGATGCAGGCAGTGATGAGAAACCCGCTGGCTGACCCTTACACCATGGGCGTGTCATCCGGAGCATCATTAGGCGCCACTCTATCGTTGGTGATGGGGGTATCGATAATCCCCGGCCTGATGGGCGACGCCTCGGTCATAACCAACGCTTTCCTCCTGTCTTTGGTCCCGATGGGAACGATTCTGTTCCTGTCGATAACAAGAAAGATGACAGACACGATGATGATTCTCTGCGGGATCGGGGTCATGTACTTTTTCTCGGCTACCACATCGCTCATTATGCTTACCGCCGACCCTACCCAGATGAGCGCGGTGTACTCCTGGAATCTGGGCAACATCGGGATAGGGTATTGGGACAACCTGCCCACGATGCTCATCCCCACGGCGATATGCACGGCTCTGCTGATGATCTTCTCCTCAAGGATAGATGTGCTGACGTCCGGCGACAGCCTGTCGCATACAGTCGGAGTGGACCCTTTCAAGGTGAGGATACTGTCGTCCCTCGGCGTCTCGGTGATGATAGCTTCCATCGTCAGTTTCACGGGGACAATCGGCTTCATCGGCCTCATATCCCCGCACATGGCCAGAGCCTTCGTAGGATCCAAGCAGGCCTATCTTATCCCTGCCTCGGGGCTTGTGGGGGCCGCTATGCTTCTGGCGGCCAACAATGCGGCCAGAATACTGGGCTCTCTGCCGGTCGGCGTCATCACCACCCTGGTTGGATGCCCCATATTCTTCGTCCTGCTGATACGCCAGCGGCGCTCCAGATGGATCTGATAGCATCGGGACCCTGATTAGCTCGATAATCTTTGACAATCAATATATATCAATCTAGTTGGATGTGACAGCCATCTGCAAGAAAAAACATTCGCAGAAAGTGACGCATATGAACAGAACAAGCATAATTATCGTGTGCGCAATCGCCATAGCCATAGTGGCGATAGCCGCGGCCGCAGTGCTTTTGACTCAGGAGAAAAGCGACGAATACCGCTCCTCCGATTCCACCGGCCGCCTGATGATAATGGGCAATGCGAACAACGACGACTATCTCGACCAGAGCGACATCGATGCGCTCGAAAAACTCAAAGGGACCTCTGACTGGGCCAATGACCACCCTCTCGCTGACGCCAACAACGATGGAAGCATCACCCAGGCCGACATCGACATGGTAAAGAGAATGGTCAAGCGCGAAGCGATGGACATATACTATGCGTACTCCTCGGACAGCGGGCTAAACATCTCGAAAGTCTCGTACCCCATCAAAAACTACCTGATGGTCGGGGATGACGTCTCGATCGCCCTCCAATCCATATCGGCGACATCCAAATGCAAAGGCGTGGCCGTCTCCGATTTCAGCGATCCCATCAACTCTTGGGTCGGAAACCTCGCACATATCGGCGACAAATCCACCTCAGCGGACGTCGCATTGGCAACCAACGTCGCCGACAAAGATACCGTCCTGATCACATCCGCCGCATCGCGCTATCTTACGAACCAGGATGCATTCGAGCTCGCCGGAATCAAGGTCATCAGGATGAACCTCGGAACCGGAACCTCCGGAAACATCGCAGCCAACTACGGCCTTCTGACGATGGGATACCTCCTGGGGCTCGAAGACAAAGCCAACGAAGTCGTGAAGTTCAGCGACGATCTGATCAAACAGATACAGGACAAGGTCGGAGGGATCCAGGACTCCAAGAGAGCCAAGGCCATAGTCGCCAACAGGACCGCCAACATCTCCGGAAAGACCTCCGAATACTATTACATCGCCAAGCTCGCCGGCGCCAAGAACATGATAGACGAAAACTCCTCCTATACATCGTTCAATGTCAGCAAGGGAGACGACTGGCTCTACGGAATGGATGTCGACTATATCCTGCACTTCACATCCCTCGGATACGGGGATGCCGACAAGCAGAAGACGTTCTCCAGCTACGATACCAACTTCAAAGAGACAGACGCCTACAAGGCCCACAACTATTACCTCATGAACGCCAACATGCCCACGGCAATCGGCGTAGCGTTCTCTGCCGCCGCCATGTACCCCGACCTCTTCTCGGAAGACTTCGGATACAATGCGCTGAACGAGTATATCCAGAAGTACACCTGCTTGCCGAGCGGATACGACGCCAAGACGAGCGGCGCATTCTTCCAGATGAGCTCCTGAAACCATGCGGGGGGAATGTCCCCCGCCATTAACATGAAATCGCTTGTCATAGTCGGATTCGGATCGAGCAGCCAGTCGCTCAGAGCCAGAACTTTCGATCCGATAGAGAAAGAAGCGGCCGAAGAATTCCCGGACCGCACGATTTGCAGGGGGTTCATTGGAAAGGAAGTCCTGGAAAGGATACTCTCCCGCGGGATCGAAGCGCAGAGCCTGGAAGAAGCCCTGGAAGACTGCATTTCAAAAGGGTCCGAAGATATAGCCGTCATGCCTGCTCTTCCGATCGCGGGAAACCAATTCAGACAGATCCAGAGGATATGCGAAACATATTCGGACAGAATCCCCGATCTGCGTCTTTGCGGACCGCTTCTCTGTTCAAGGAGATCTGCGATGAAATTCCTTGGAACGCTCCCCCAGGTGTTTCCGGAGGCTTTCTCTGAAGGCTGCGGACTGGCGATGATGGGGCACGGACGCGGATCGGAGGCTGACGGCAATCTATCCGAAATTCTGGGCGTGTAAGTAATTCATCCTTTTGGCTCGGTGAGCAGCATGAGGTCGCATAGCTCCATGCCTGCCATCGGCTCCTTCGGTACTTCGACCTTAAAAAGATCGAAGATTCCTCTGCAGTTCTTCGATATCTCCGACAGGGCCGATGACGAGCCATAGCTCATACAATTGATAGTGTTCAGATAGCCCAACGCTTGGCCCACGGACATTTCCCTCTTCCCTGATTCCCTTATCTCCGCACAGAGTTCGCATTTCATTATCAGGGCGACGAATCTGATGAACGACCTGCCTATCATCGTATACTTATCAGGAGTCCGATGCCTACGGTCATCGGACTTGCTGAAGTCGAATGCCTGCTCCGTCAGCCTCCTTGCGTCGTAAGCGGTCATCACAGTGCTCCAGTCCAGATCCTCAGACGACAGCATAACGAACACCCCGGCACGGTTCTCGGCGAATGTTATCGAGTTCTGCTTCTCCGTGACTATGACTTTCCTCCCATCGGCCTGAACGTCAAAGTGCCTGATCGCCTTGCCTGCGATCTTCTTGAACCTAGCGACAGGATCCTTGCAGTCCATCTCCGATGCCTTCTTCTTGAGATCGTTCAGCATCATCTTGTGGTTCTGGACCTCATCCGAGAACTTCTTCGAATCGAAACAGACGTATGCATTCACCTTCCCTTCTGAGCCGTGACCGGCTTCGCCGGACACGGTGAACGAGTATGCCTGCGACCCGTCGGCCGAGGTACGGTCGGCCTCCTTGAGGCCGATCACGGTCTTCCATACTTTGTATGCGTGACCGTCATGGACCATATCCTCAGCCTCGCTGGTCCTAACGAATCTGGATAGAAGCGTCTTTATGGCCTTGGATGATGTGTTGGCAGGAGCTGTGAATCTGAGTTCCCTGTCCAGCAGATGCTTTACATTGGCTCCTGAGACGAATCCTCTGTCGAAAACGAACAGAGCATCATCCTTCCCGTACCTTCCTATATCGGACACCATCCTGTCTACCGTAGCGATATCCGAGATCGTCCCAGGATAATGGCGGAACATGAGAGGGACACCTCTCATGTCCGTTGCGAATCCGGTTTTTGTTTGCTTGATGTCCTCGCCGTCCTTGTTGTTGACCACGTACTCGGCCATCTGGTCCAGTTCCGAGTATGTTCCATTGGTGGTAGTGTCCCAAGCCACCAGCCCATCCGAGCCTTTGACCCTGAGCTCGAAGAAACGATCTATGTTCAGGTCGTATTCCCCTATCCTCTTGGTGAACTCAGACATGGATCCGGAATCCATTGATGACTTGAGGTCGTAAAACTCGCGGATGTACGTGCGCTCCAATGTGGAATCTATGTTCCTGAATGCTCCGGGCTCCATCAGATATGCCATGGCTGCTGCCATGACGATCTTGCCCGAGTTCCCGAAGGACCTCATGAGGTCCTCGCCGAGCGATATGCGCTGCTGCACGCTGTGCAGCAGGTATGTCGCTCCATACTCCTTGGATGATACTCCTTTGAGGATGGCGATCTCCTTCTCTTTCGTGATTTTTCTGCGATTCTCCGCAGATTTTTCGGGAATCTTCGCCAAAAGCTCCCCGGAATCAGGATCTACCCTTCCGAGATATGTCGAAACGGTCTTCTTCTTACCGTTTTCCATCACGGATGTGATCTGATATGCGTAGAATTTGTCCCCTCTTCTGACGATTGTACGCTTGATTTCATCCCCATCCCTAGGTCTAACCATGATATTACCTTACATAAACTGTATGTAAGTAATGATATATAAGAGCTTGTTATGAGTCTAGCCAGCATATCAAAAACAGATCAATTCGCTGATGAAAAATTACTTACACGCCCAGAATTTCGG
>JAFXUX010000039.1 GCA_017524805.1 Candidatus Methanomethylophilaceae archaeon | reverse complement strand
GTTGAACACCGTGTGGAACATGGCGAGCTGGGTCTGGGGCACGTCGGGGAACAGCGAGGAGAAGATGTTGGCGTAGGTGAACGTGCCTCCCGATGCGAAATCCATTATGTATCCCGCCGACACGAACAGGATGACGCCTATCACGTTGAACGTCAGGTGCATCAGGGCGGTCCTCTTCGCGTTCAGTCCGCTGGACATCCCTGCGAGGATGGAGACGATACAGGAACCGATGTTGGACCCCATCGTGAGGTAGATCCCCTGCTCCAGGTCTATGAGCCCCGCGACAAGCATGGTGATCGCGACGGAGGTCATGACCGAAGAGCTCTGGATGATGGCGGTGAGGAGCGCTCCGATGAGCACCAGGAGAATCAGGTTCTCTATGCTGGCCAGGAAATTCTTGACCTCGTCCATCTGGGCGAAGGATTCCATGGAGCCGCTCATCATTGAAAGACCTACGAACAGCATCCCGAATCCGGCCAGGATCCCTCCCCATTTCTTCATGGAGTCCTTCTTGGCGAAGACGCTCATGAACGCGCCGATTCCGGTGAGCGCGGCGAATATGACAGTCAGCGATATGGTGTCGCCGCCCATCATACCGAACGCCACGATCTGCGCGGTGATGGTGGTACCGATGTTGGCACCGTATATGATGGCCGCGGCCAGCGTCAGGGACATGATCCCGGCGTTGACGAATCCTATGACCAGGACGGTCATGGCTCCGGAGCTCTGGATGGCGGCCGTTCCCAGCGCACCGATTCCGACGCCCAGAAGCTTCTTGTCGGAAGCCTTCGAGAACAGCTTCTTCAGCCTGTTGCTGCAGATGGATTCGAGATTCGTGCTCATCATCGTGCACGCGATGAGGAATACGCCTATTCCAGCGACCAGAGTCAGAATTGCCGTTCCCGACGTTACCATATCCATTGTGGGCACCGTACTATAGTATTCGAGTTATCGAGTAATCGGTAATAAGGCTATCTGATGTTGAGAACAAATGTAGAACTATAGTCTATCTTTCTATAGTGTTGATATGTTTTGTTTCATATTTCTCGATTCATTTGTTTAAAGGAATCTTTGAAAAGCAACCGTCCGCATGTTTGTCCGATGCGATGATAAAAGAATCGGAGGTTGCAGAGACGAGAGACGAAGGGGTCCGACAGGTCTTATTTTCGAATAGGATCTCTTTATTTTAAGTTGTAATACAGAAATATACTGAAACTCCAACAATCGCAGGCAGATTTTAAAAATGAACCCATGGATGGAAACGTATGGGCTTATTTTCCAATCTGAAAAGAACCGCTGATGAAGGATCGACAGGGGATTTCATGACGGCCGAGGAGTTCTAGAAGAACTGGGACTACCACAGGACGCACGACAGGCCCGGGGTATACACAATACTGATATTCGACAGCTCGAGGGCTGCGAGCAAAGAATCCTATTCTAGCTCTTATGCAGGGCAATCACTAAAGGTCTACCATCGCGTCTGTCAGCATCTTTCCGGGAAAGGGAACGGGGACGTGTATGCGGACTACCGCGGCGGGAAGCATCTGATAATCCGCATCGAGGTATGTGAGGAGGATCAGCTGAACGATCTGGAGAAGGAGCGCATATCGGAGCTCGACCCCAGGCGTCGCTATAACATGAATTCGGGTGGCGCTGTCATCAGGCCGTACGGAGGAGAGGCGATCAGGAGCACCCGCTGCAGGATTACTATAAAACGTGCAGACACTGTGGTGAACCAAGGGGTGAGGTCCACAGTGCTCCTGGATGGGAAAGAGGTGAAGAAGCTGAGATCTGGAGAGGGGACGAAGGTCTCGACGACAGAAGGCTTCCACAGGCTGGAGGTGAAGGCCTTCGGATCCAGGACGCTTTCGGAATCCGTGGACCTGAGGGAAGGGGATGTGATCGTGATAAGGCCGACTCTGCTAGGATGGAGTACAGGATCGAGCGACCGAGGTCATCGTTCTCTGCAGATGTGGTAAGGGCCCCAGTCCTCGTCCATAGGACGTATTATTGACGATACACTCAACTTGGTGTTCTTGTTATAAAATGTCAATCTAGAGTGTGGTTTTATAAGATGGCAAGTGGCTCGAGTTCGTTATAGCACTTGTTCTGATTCTCAGATTAAGGGCGATAAGATACCGCTTTTTAAAGACTGGCACAAGGCGTATGCGGCGTTGCCCTTTCTAGCTGCAGGGCAGGCGCGGCGCTCCCCTGTCTACCTATTGTAGAAGAGGGCGTAGTACTTGCACCTCACCCAATCGACGAGATCCGGGAGGAGGGTGTCCGGATCCATCTTTCCGGCGATGACGTCCTCCTGCAGGCGCAGGCGGCTGACCTTATCAAAGACTGACAAGGCACTCATCCAACCCGTATTCGAAATGTGCCCTTTTGGACACAACGCCGGAAAAATTGAAGCGAGAACCAGAAGCAAAAATGGCGTGGAGAGGGGGATTCGAACCCTCGGGTCGCATAGCGACATAGGATTAGCAGTCCTACGCCTTACCAGGCTGGGCCATCTCCACTTCAGATGCCCTAACATTGAAATCGTTATTAAAGGTTTGT
>JAFXUX010000038.1 GCA_017524805.1 Candidatus Methanomethylophilaceae archaeon | reverse complement strand
TCGGAGGGACCCCCGCATCCAGCAGGTACTTCATGACGTCGTCCGCGTAGGCGCGGATGGTCGCGTCATGATACTCTCCCGTTATGCCGAGGCGGGCCTTGCATTCGGAGACGATGTCGACTGCCATCCGGCCCACCTCAGGTCGCACCCTTCGTGGGTGCGTGGATTGAAACGTTGCCGTCGGTGTCATTAAACGTGAATTGTCCGGCGTCGCACCCTTCGTGGGTGCGTGGATTGAAACAGCAGCTTAAGGGTTCCGGTGATTACGTCGTCCGGTCGCACCCTTCGTGGGTGCGTGGATTGAAACCCGATATTGACGCTTACAACAACACCGTTATTAAGGTCGCACCCTTCGTGGGTGCGTGGATTGAAACATGATGTCGGATATGCTCTTGGCCGCTCCGTCGGGTCGCACCCTTCGTGGGTGCGTGGATTGAAACAGACGCGCCGTAGTATGCTGGCCTGTTTTCTAGAATGTCGCACCCTTCGTGGGTGCGTGGATTGAAACATAGTCTCTTGCGATACGGATTAGGCAGTAAGCGGAGTCGCACCCTTCGTGGGTGCGTGGATTGAAACCCTCTGGACGAATCCACGAACGCCCGCTTCCCGGGTCGCACCCTTCGTGGGTGCGTGGATTGAAACTTCTCGACCCCTTTGATGATCTCGTTCATGACGGTGTCGCACCCTTCGTGGGTGCGTGGATTGAAACGACATTATCACGGCGAGCCCGTCGTGCGGGAGCGTCGTCCCGCTGGGCGAGGCGCCGGACGGATCCATGGCGCCCGGTGCGGACAGCACACGGGAGCCCAAAGATCGTCCCCGAAGTCGCATCCCGCCGGAATCACCAATCGTAGACCGCGTTGCGGCTGTAGTACCTCTCGATGTCCACCTCGCTGCCCAGCCCCTCCCTCCTGACGACCTCGAAGGAGATGAACCTCTTCTCGTACCCGGTGTTCACCATCCATCTGCCCATGGGATCGAACATCACGTACGACGCCACCATGTCCTCGTTGTCCTCGAACAAGATGTTCCCGATGCCCTCGTGCCTGCGCCTGAAATCCGCGAACTGCTCGTTCGTGACGGACCACGTGTCTGGGACGTCGTCGTTTGCGTTCCTCAGCGTCAGGGCCCTGAAGCATTTGACGCGGTCCGGCCGTATCCTCTCAGTGAGGGGCCCGAAGTCCTTCATCCAGCTCCTCCTGACCACTGTGATGTTGAGCTTCACCCTGATGCCGTGCTCGCGTGCCATCCTGGCCACCTCCGCGACATTGTCCAGGTGGCCTCCGCTGCCCCTGCCGATCAGCATCTCGTCCTCCTCGTCGACGGAATCGATCGAGAGCCCGATCCAGTCGACCACCCCCTCCATGCGGCTCAGCCAGTCGTCGGTGATCAGGGACCCGTTGCTGACGATGGACAGCTTGAACCCCATCCCCTTGATGAGGTAGCACATCTGGTCGAGGAACGGGTACATCAGGGGCTCCCCGCCGGCCAGGTTGATCTTCTCGACGCCACACCCCTTGAGGAAGGACAGCACGTCCGCCCAGTCGTCCGGCCTCATGTAGTTCTTCGTGAGGCAGCGGTCGAAGCAGTGCTCGCAGCGGTAGTTGCATCTTCCGTACACGTGTATGTTCGCGGACCTGAATTTCCTGCATGGAACGGATTCCGAGTTCATGACAGGCCGATGCTTTGTTAATTATAATGTAAAATTCTTTTATAATAAAAATATGATTTTGATGATAGTATAATACTTGCATGAGACATGCGACGCCCTGGAAGCGTTCCATGCTTTGCGATCCGCCTGCAGGAGACGAGAATCCTCGATGCACGGCCGCCTCGAGCACTGATCGGCGGCTCAGGTCCATCTCAAAACGAACCTCCCCTCGCGTTTGATCCTGATGGCCTTCCTGCGCTTGTCGATCACCCCTTTCGGCGTGTGGGCGTCGACGAGCTCGACGATCCCCGCGTCGACGAGCCTGGCGGTATGGTACATCACCGCCTGAGGCTTCATACCGAACTTCCTGGCGATGTCGGCGTTGCAGACCTCGCGGCATTGATCCTGCTCCTCGGCGATGAATCTGAGCATGTCCAGGGACAGCCCTCCGAGGCGCTTGGCGTCCGGTATCTTCGGGGAGGGTATCTTGACAAGGAGCTCCTCCAGGGGCCTGTCCTTGAAGATGCGACGGTCCATGATGTAGTAGACGTCGGAATCCATGAAGAACGCAGTGTTGCATGCGGCCGCGGACATCAAATTTGTACCGCTGGTGATGTCCACGGAGAACTTGGCCTTGTTGTCCGCACCGCTGTATTCCTCGTATACGCCGTATATCACGTCCACTATGTTGAGGAAATCGAAGGGCTTTATAATCCTGGACTCGCACTCGTACCCCATCTCCCCCAGTTTCTCCTCGAGCGTCCTCGCGGTACTCTTATAGATGCCGTCCTCCGACACGCTGTACAGTAGCACCACCCTGTCTATCGCGCCGGGTATTGCCTTGACGGTGTTCAGGGTGGGGTCCGGAGTCTTGCCTGCGAAGGACAGGTGTATGTGCATCGTAAAGCGGATCCGTTTTATCATATAACAAATGTGCTTTACTCCTGGCGGTCCCTGTACTCGAGCGCCAGGCAGGTGCTCATGATCGCTTCCTTGACGAGGTATAGCAGATCGCGGCACCTCGACCCGAATTCCCGTTCGGTTATGTATGCGATCTCCCTGTTGGATTCCTTGCCGCTGCTCTCCACCGTCAGGGAGACCCCCGAATGGATTATGTGGTGCCGCAGCCGGTCCATGTGAATCGCGTCGGGGAGCATCGCGTAGAAAGGCTGGTCCTTCTGGGTCCTGTATATGAAGCGGGGGTTGATCTCGTCGAATATCTCGCACAGGGTCAGAAGATGGGGGTTCCCGCCGGAATGGCCGCGGATCTCTTGGACGATGAGGTTGTAGGATGGCTGTGGGGGGTAATCGCCCTCCCTTTTGGGCGAGAGGACGATTCCGAAGCACCTCATGACTATGTGCGAGATCTTGTCCAGAACCGAGTACAGGCGGGGGTACACGTCCAGAAGCAGCTCCTGGTTGTATATGCGCTTGGATTTGGGGCTCATGCTGTATGCGAGGCCAGCGAATGTAGCCGGGTAGGTCGTAGCCATGTATATCTGGAACCTGCAGTGGGCGAAGGTCTCCATCACATCCTCCATCATGAGGTTCTGCTCCGGGTCGTGGAAATCGAAGGGCAGATCATCGCATATATACCTGCAGCGAAGGATGGGATCCGGAACGAAATCTAGGTACGACAGTGCCAGGCCACCGCTCGCGACCCATAAGGCGTATTCCTTCTCTTCAGGGGATTCTCCTAGCTCCGAATCCCTGAGGGACAGCTCGGGAAGGTCCGGATATTTATCGGGAATCTCGGGATACTCCTCGTGAAGGTCCCGATACACGCCTCCAAAGTTTAACAATATGCTGTGGTCTTGCTCGAACAAGGTCGCCAGAACCCTGTAGGCCCAGACCGCATACATGTCGTGGTACCTTTTCGGCACCTCCTTGTAGACCTTGGACAATATGCGCAGCTTCTTATCCTCGATCGCGTTGTGAAAATCTGAATATAGGAACTGGAGCGCCTTATCGACGATGTCCTTCCGTTGTTTTGCCGATACGTTTGACGGGAGATTCCTGAATTCAGGCAGTTTCCTTAGCTCGGACACGACTGCGCTCAGATTCCCGTTTGTCACGACGTTGTAATAATCATGGACAAGGAAGTTTTCCGCATTCAAGACCGCATTCATGGCGGCGAAATAGCGATGGGTCTCCAGCAGCATCATCGAGTAATGGATGTAGATCCAACCCATGTAATGGTTATACAGAAGATCAGAAACCGCTCTCCCCTCGTCACGGGCATCGTATGCGAGCTGGATCCCGATATCAATCCCTTTTCTGGCGACGTACAATGAGGTCTTGTAGTACCTTGCATACATCTCACGGTCCATAGGGCGCTTTTCGAATTCTGCGCTACATCTCTCATGTACTGCCATCCTAGCGAGAAGGCGGGCGACCTCGCCGGAGTAAAGGACCTTCTCGGCGCCTTCTTTACTATCTATCACGTCCTAATGGTGGTCCAGCAAGTATTCCATGAAGACTGGATCGTCCTTGCGTTTGTCGAACTGCCCGAAAGAATCCACCCTCGTATTCATGCCTCTTGACCTCCATCACCGCAATCAGTTCCGAACTAAAAATGGTGATCATGGGCATATCACTAGCGGAAACCTTCTCTCTGCGACAGAAGCGTCAAGGACAGTCGCATTAGTGCCGAAGTCTCACGTTCTCATCCTATCCTCTCCAGACTGTAGTCTTCCTGACGCTGCGAGCGTAGCCCCACTCCGCCATCCCCAGCGACTCCGGGCGATCCAGCCTCCTACAGACCATCGCACACTGGGGCTTCCTCCTTCTCCACCTCCCCATGAGGTGCTCCAGCGGCCTCATTATCCTAGCACATATGTCCCTGAGAGGCCCATTCGCGTCAAAAAAAGTCCCGTCGCTGGTTATCAGGATGTCGATGTCCAGTACATCGGCGGAATAGAGGATCTCCAGATCGGAATCGTCCCACATGCGGTACCGCTTCCTCTGGGCGAAACCAGCAATCTTGGCGACCAACACGTCACTTATCGCACAAAGCGGTCTTGATGCATCGGATGGGATTCTACAGCAGTTCAGGCCCTGGGATTCCCCTGCAATTCGAAATCCCCATCCTGAAGCACCTTGGATTCCCCAAAAATGAAAAGGCTGGACCGTCAAAATAGGCCCCCCCAATTCCGAATACCCATCGCCTTGGCAATGGTGTCCTCCTCAGTTCCCATGTCAGAGACGGGTTAACAGGTTAACGGGTAACAGGGTGCGGGCATGCTAATGCACGTGCATTAGATCTGGGCGCCGAACTGCCTGGATTATTCGTCATCTGCAACTGTTTCCGCGGATTCGGCCGACAAATACCCCAAATTCTTTGGCATAATTCCAGTTTTCCAAGCGTCAACACGATAATCGCTCAAAGAGGAGAGTTAAACACACCATATCCGCGCGATCGGCCCGCCGCACGGGAGGACGGCCCGGAAATTTAATGCACCGGAAAAAATCGATGCTGGCTATGAGCATGAGCGGGCCTGTCGGGATTCGAACCCGAGTCCGAGGCTCCGGAGGCCACAATGCTATCCAGGCTATACTACAGGCCCTAATGCAGAAAAAAGCGGTTTGACCCGGGTCTCCCCGGGAATGGAACTTCAGTTCTTGTCGAACTCGGTGTATCCGCAGCGTCCGCAGGCCTTGCGGTCCTTGTGGACAGCCATGAAAACGCCGGGGCCGCATTTGGGGCAGACGGGCTTGATTCTCACGAGTTTGTCGCCCTCGACCTTGTAGGCGCTGCTCTTCTTGACCGATGCTTTCTTAGAGGCTGCTTTTCCTGCCATAAGAATCACTCCTCGGCCTTGGGCGCCTCGTATTTTGGCGCCTCGATTCCGTTCCTTTTCAGGAGATACTCGCGGTCGTATTTGAGAGCGGCTTCGGTGCTCTTGTAGACCTTGGCATATCCCTTGGACATGCCCCTTCCGTATACCGACTCGATGACATCTACTACGACGCATTTCCTGTTGGATTTCATCTGTTTCGCGACCTCTTCGGCGACCGCGTTCCTTCCGGGGGTGGATTCCCCGTTGTGATCGATCGTGAAGTGGACTTCAGTCCTCTCGAAGAGAGGGTTCTCCCTTTTCTGGGTGATTTCCATTTTCATTTTGATTCCTCCAGTCTGGCGACCAGGTCGGCGGCCTTCATCTGGATGTGCCCATCGACTTCGACGAGCATCATGCACCGCCCGGGCCATCCGTACACGATCTGAGCTCCTTCCGGGGCGTAGAGGATGCAAGGCAGCAAAGCCAGATCCTCCTCCCCTTCCACGCAGATCAGCCCGCTTCCGGACTTCCCGATGCACCTGCGTATGGCATCCGCGAGCTGGGCGGATATCATCCCCGCAGGGCTGACGACCCTCTCTTTGGGCTCATCGCGGACGAGCTCTGCGAATTGGGTCATCCCGCGGCGTTCGGTGAATCCGTCGTATATGGACAGATCCGGCCTTATCCCGCGGTTTCTGAACGTCAGGGACACCACGTCCCCTACCGTCACCAAAAGGGTTTCTTTACTGAACGAATCCAGATCGGAATCGTACAGCTCAGTTCCGATGGGTTCCTTGAACGCCTGCCTCTCCGAGGCTGGGAGGACAAGATCCCTCTCGAACATGAGTGTCAACGGACCTTCAGGGCATATTTGCCGTTCTTGGAGATCCCCATGGTCTTGGCGATCTCGGACTTCTCGAAGTCCACGACGGCCAGGTATCCCTGCCAATCCTTGGTGAGCTGGCCCCTGCATTGGGGGCATTCTGAAAGGGGAAGCTTCTGCTCTTTGAGCGCTTCCGAGTCGAACAGCATCTTGCATGACTTGCATGCGAGAAGGTTCCTCACGTCACTCATCGTCGTCGCCTCCTCTGCGGAGAGATTTCTTTCCGTCTTCTTCGAGCCACTGGAGCTTCCCGAGGCCGGTCTGACGCATCGTGAGCCCTATCTTGCTCTCTTGGGGGCTCTTCTCGTTGAGATCGAGGCTTACTATCCTCGCCCTTACTACGTCGCCGACTGCGAGATACCTTCCGCTCTCCTTGCCGACGAGCCTCTGGTTGCTCTCGTCTATGTCCACGCGGTCGTCCATCACCTGGCTCACGTGAAGGAGCCCGTCCAAAGGACCGAACCTGACGAAAGCCCCGAATTTCACGATCTCGACCACATTGCCCTCGACAATCTCATCGTTCTCTGGCTTGAAGACGATCTCATCGAACATAACGGACTGATGCACTCCCCCGTTGCCGTGAACTATGCGGCCAGGTCCCACTGATCTGACGTTCTGGATGAGAACGGTAAACGATTTGTCCTCTCCGAACCTCCCGCCGAAAGTCTCCCAAGTGAGCTTCTCAACGTTGGCCTCATAGTCGTCGCCGAGCTCCACTGGTGGGATGCATACCTGCCTCTCGACATCCTTGATCATGGCATACATAATGGTCCTCCACCCAAGCAATAAGGAAGAGATATTTAAATCTGAGTTGTAAGCCGCTTTGCGCATAAATGGATTCAGACGTACGATCGTGCTGCTCTGGAAGGCTCGGAAAGCAAGGCTGATGCCATAGTCCCATAATCGGCCCAAACCGGGGATACGTCCTTATGGCACACCGCTCTTTTACATTTTCTTGAAGAATATGGCCCATAATCGAACTGAAAACGCCTCCTAAGAGTAAATCGCTTTAACTTTCCTGCGTCTACCGCTTATGACGGTGGCCCTATGTGGATATTGCTTGCGGTTTGCTCGGCAGTTTGCGCAGGCTTCACTTCCATAGTCGCGAAATGCGGCCTCCGCGGGATCGATTCGACCGTGGCCACGGCGTTCCGCACTGTGGTCGCTTCCCTGTTCGCCTGGACGATCGTCGCGATATCCGGTTCCTGGTCGGGAATCTTGAGCATCGATCTTCGCTCCTGGATTTTCCTTATGGCTTCCGGTTTCGCCACCGGGGCCACCTGGCTATGCTACTTCAATGCGCTGCAGCTGGGAGAGGTCAACAAAGTCGCTTCGGTGAACAAATTCAGCATAGTCCTTGCGGTGATTCTGGCTGTCGCATTCCTGGGGGAATCCATTTCGGCCGTCGGAATCTTCGGGGTCGCCCTGATACTCGCCGGAACCCTGCTGATGATAGAGAAACAGGATGTAGAAACCTCTTCGGCAGAGGGTTCCCGCTGGCTTCTCTATGCACTGGGATCGGCGGTGTTCGGCGCCGCGACAGCTCTGCTGGGGAAGGTTGGGATAGAGGACGTCGACCCCAACCTAGGGACTGCTGTCCGCACTGTAACCATCCTGGCAATGTCCTGGGCAATCGTCTTTGCCTCAGGGAAAAGAAAGGAAATGGGCGGAATCGACAGGAGAAGCATGACGTTCATAGCCATGTCCGGCCTGACCACGGGTTCGGCGTGGCTGTTCCTGTTCGGCGCGCTGCAGACCGGACCGGCCAGCGTCATCGTTCCGATAAGCAAGCTGGGAGTGGTCGTGACTGTCATATTCTCTCTGATTGTGTTCAAAGAGGCTCTGACGAAACGCAGGGCGGCGGGCATCGCCTGCATTGTGGCTGGAACGGCGCTCATGGCGTTGCAATAAGCATGGCATGCCCTGACGCCCTCTGCATCGTTCTGCTGGGCGCCAGTCTAAAAGCATTGGCGACAGAAGGCTTTCAGCATCGCAATCTGATAGAACCTGCCTGGAAAAGCCCGGACTGATTCCCATTTCATCCAAAATGCCAACAAATAAAGGATTGAATTCTCAGACCGAAGCAGGGAACTCAGCATCAAAAAACAGCATTATTGGCAAATCATCGGATTGGGGAATAACCGCCATTATTCTTTGTATTAGTAAACCGATGGATAATCACAAGAAAAAACATAGAGCATTCTTCTATGCTTCTAAGCGTTCTGTCAGCAATAGCTTTAAATTGCTGGATACTCCCGCGCATTCCGAAAAACTGGCCGCCCATATATCCGAACGTCTTCGAGCCGGCCACTCGCATCTGAAAAGAAAAGGACAGGGCCGACCCTTTCAGGCAGACCCCAGATTGAAAGAGATGCTCACATCCCAGGGAATTTCTCGTCGTATCTCTTCTTGCAGATAGCGACCATTTCCTTGGCGTCCGCGGCATCCAGCATCTCTTTGGCTTCGGTGACTTTGCCCTCGAGAGCCTTGTAGACGGAGAAGAAGTGCCTGATCTCCTCGGTGAGATGCTTGGGAAGCTGGTTGATACTGTCGTAATCCCTGAAGTGGCGGTCCTTCGTGGGCACGGCTATGACCTTATCATCCTGATCGCCGCCGTCCACCATCTTGAGGAGACCGATAGGTTTGCACTCGACCAAGGTGTTCGGGAACAAAGTCTCTGAGCAGAGGAGCACGACATCAAGGGGATCCCCATCGAATGCGTAAGTTCTGGGGATGAACCCATAGTTCCAAGGGTATGCGGTGGAGGTGGAGAGGACCCTGTCCAGCGCGAGAAGCCCGGTTTCCTCGTCGATCTCATACTTGACTTTGCTTCCCTTGGGAATCTCTATGATCGCGGTGAATTTCTCTGGGGTGACCCTGTCTTTGGAGAGCTCGTGCATTATCATCTTTATCGGCGCCCGTATAGCCTTGGACGGATATAATAACGATTGCCGACGGATGAGCGCCGTCTCAATGGAGATTGGATATCTGCCATTGCTTGAGATTGAACGTGCAGCACTGGACCTTCGAGGATACTATCGTCCCGTTCTTCCAAAGCCTCATGAGGATCGGCTTGATGCTCCTCACATACTCCAGATAGGTGGCGTTGTCCTTGAATTCCTCCGGGCGCAGTTTCTTGACTATCGCGCGTGTACAGATCATCGGGTTCTCTTCGATCGTTTTCAGCAGTTCTTCCTCGGTTATCTCTTTCATAATTGTAAGTCAGCTCGCAGATATAAGTCGATTCTTATAATCCAGATATCATTTCAATCCATTATTATCCAGAGCCCAGGAATGGTCAGACAGATCTTCCATACATCCCGAGAATATCGGACGATTACTTACGAAATCCTTGGGATCCCTTCGGAATCCAGATACCCGACCCCGAGCGTCCTCACCGGATTGATCACTTCGATGCTGGAAGCCCTCCTGGCGCATGACGCCCCTATCCCGCAGCAAAGTGCTAGAATGGCATCGCACTCCTGGGCTTCGCCGGCCATCTTCTCGGCGTTCTTCATGAAGCAAGCGGCGGAAGTCGACAGCACTCCGGCCACATCCAAGCCGTCCTCCTTCAGATCCGACGCCATCTTCTCGGCGTATTCCTTCCCGCCTGCGCCGCAGAATCTGGCGCATGTGTTGCAGGTCCATACGAAAACTCTCTTGCCTTCCAGAACATCCCTGATTTCCGGATAGCCCATGGAGCGCTCCACTATCATCATCGCACGGCAATCGGCAGCCCGATATATCCGCGATTCGATTCGGAGATGTGTTCGTAAGCGTAGAAGGCCTCGACGGTAGCGGCAAAACCACCGCCTCGAAGATCGTTGCGGACATGATCCGCTCCCAAGGGAAGGACCTTCTGCTGATCGAGCATCCCGGGGACGGATTCTTGGGGCGCTCATGCAAACGCTTCCTCACGAAGGAAGGCATCCCCGCATCCTTGGCCGCCGCCGCGTTCCTTTCTGCTGAGATGTTCCTGAGCTCATTCCGGATAAGGAAAAGCGAGAATTCCCTGGTCGTGAGGTACACTCTTTCCGCCTATTACCTCCCGGATCCCGTCGCCAAACCGATTTTCAGGATGTTCTCAGCCGTCATGCCCGTCCCGGACGCAATCGTTTTCATCGATCTGGACCCTGAAATCGCCGTCGGACGCTCCGAATCCAGGGGAAAGGAGCGCGAAATGTTTGAGAATATAGGCTCGATGAGAGAGATCAGAGAAAAAATCCTCTCGGTCCCGGGCCTGATCGTGGTGGACGGCTCCGGAACCCCGGAAAAAACCGCGGAACTCATCGTGGAAGCGATCGGCAAAGCCCCAGGCAACATATTTTAAGGGAATGGCTTTAACCGAAGGCCAAGTGGAAAACATGCCCGAGAATGAATTGGAGCTAATACCTGTAGAAGACATCAAAATCACTAAAGGGATGACCGTCGACCAGCTTATGAGGGCCATGGGACGCGCCGGCGGATTCACCGCCCAGAAACTCTCCGACGCCACCGACATAGCCGAAAAGATGATCACCAAAAAGGGATGCCTCAGAATCCTCTCTTTCCCGGCCTGCATCAATGCCACCGGAACCCACGGGGTCATCGTCGATATGGTGAAGAACCACATGGTCGACCTCATCATCACGACCTGCGGAACCCTGGACCACGACATCTCCAGGACGTACGAGGATTACTTCAAAGGGGATTTCATGATGGACGACGCCAAGCTCAGGGACGAGTACTCGATCTCCAGGCTCGGAAACGTTCTCGTCCCCGACTCGTGCTACGGGGAGGTCCTCGAGGGAGAGATCCTGCCCATGTTCGATGAGATCTTCGAAGGGAAGGATTCCATGACCACCCACGAAATC
Source organism: Candidatus Methanomethylophilaceae archaeon (assembly GCA_017524805.1). Taxonomy (NCBI): domain Archaea; kingdom Methanobacteriati; phylum Thermoplasmatota; class Thermoplasmata; order Methanomassiliicoccales; family Methanomethylophilaceae; species Candidatus Methanomethylophilaceae archaeon. The sequence continues at coordinate 100,021 of JAFXUX010000038.1, read as the reverse complement.
ATATGGGAAGTCGGGAAGAGGATGGACAATGAAGATTCCCTGATGTACCAGTGCTGGAAGAACCAGATTCCCGTCATCGTCCCCGGGATCACCGACGGATCCTTCGGATGCCAGCTTTGGATGTACTACCAGACCCACAGAAAGTTCAGGATCGACCTCTTCGGCGACGAGCAGATGCTCTCTGAGATGACCAACCACGCTGAATACACCGGAGCCCTCATGATCGGAGGCGGAATTTCCAAGCACCACGTGATCTGGTGGAACCAGTTCCGCGGCGGGCTCGACTATGCCGTGTATCTCACCACCGCCGAGGAATACGATGGCTCCCTCTCCGGAGCCAGGCTCAGGGAGGCCGTCTCTTGGGGCAAAGTCAAAGCCGACGCCAAAAAGATGACCGTCGAAGGCGACGCCACCATCACGCTGCCCCTGATCTATGCCGCCCTCGCCGAAAGGCTGCTCTGAAACCGCAGGCGGGGCGTTGGCTCCGCCACTCTATTCCGTACCGTTTGATTCTTAACGGTTGTTTTCTGCCCTTAATCTTATATACGGCATCATCCACTCCGATTGAAAAAGAGGGAACCCGATGGACACGATACTCCTTCTTCCCGGCGACGGGATAGGAAAGACCATGATGGATTCCGTGAGGACCGTATTGGACGCGGCCGCCGGAGGCATCGAATTCGTAGAGGGAGACATAGGAGCATCCGCGTATGAGAGCGTAGGCTCATACCTTCCGCGCGATACCATGGAGATAGCGTCGGAATGCGGCGCCGCTCTCTGCGGGCCCATCGACATAAATAAGGCCGGGCACAGCCAGAAAAGGGATCCCATCAACATGCTCAGGATACAATTGGACCTTTACGCCGTGTGCAAAAGATTCCGCACCCTGGCCGATGACCTGGGGGAAAAGGGGATGGACACCACCCTCTGGTTCTGCAGCCCCGTCCCTGGGAGGGATACCATAGAGGCCGAAGATTTCGACGGCATCACCCTGACCAAATACGTCAGAAAAGGGAATTACAGCAGGATGATGGCGAAGGCGATGTCGTATGCGGAGATAGAGCGCAGAAACGAGGTCGTCTGCATCACTAGCGAGATCTTCCCGGAATCCAGCGGCATGTTCAAGGAATGCTTCAGAAACATCTTCGAAACTGGAAGCTTCTCGCTCTCGGAAGAAACCGTACGCAGATGGATGGCCTCGACCGTCAGAAACCCTGCGAAATACGGTACCGTCATATGCGTCGACCTTTTCGGACAGGTGGCTGGAGGCCTTCTGGCCGGGCTGACCGGCGGAAACCATCTCTCCCCTGACGTCTTCGTAGGCGACGACCAGATCCTGGCGATCTCGGGAAACGTCACTAACGAAGTCGAAGGGAAATACGCCAATCCGACTTCTCTGATAATCGGCGGCTGCAGGGCGCTGTCGGAATTCGGGATGGAAAAGGAATCCTGCGCCCTCATGGATGCCCTCTGCGAGGCATATGCCGCCGGGGAAAGGACTCCGGACGTGGGAGGGACTCTGACCGCCGAGGAATTCACGGACAGGGTGCTCCGCCGCCTTTGAACAAATAATATGAATCACGCATGAGATTAAAGGTGCATGAAGGATGCGGGGCATAGGGCATGCGTAGAGGCTGCCCTGAATTTCGAAGAGACTGACAGGACACCGGTGAACAATTTCGCATTGGTCACCGCCGCGCGCAGCGCCGGGACGACCGTCGAGGCGGCCAGATGGGATCCTAAGCTTTCTGCCAAAATATCCGTCGACTACGCGATGAAGACCATGTCGGACTTCGTCAAGCCTATCCTCGATTCCCAGGTTCCGTTCGTGGATATGGGGATGTACGTGAATTTCCCCGAGGACGACTACGGGCGCGTCCCCAAGCATCTGGTCGACACCGCCGAGGACATCGACAGGATGGAGCTTTTCGACCCATACGATGAGAAGACCTGCCCCAATTTCACCAAGGTGTTCACCAGAAGCCTCGAAGAGACGGCCAGGATACTGCCTGAGGACCTCCACATCTGCGGGCTATCCTGGGGACCCATCACGACGTCCGGATACGTCATGGGCGTGGAGAACATGCTCATGAACACGTTCGACGAACCTGATCTCGTGAAGAAGCTCAACAAAAAGATTGCGGTATTGGTGTCTGACATCCAAAGGCGCATGATAGACGCGGGCGCGACCCTCATGTGGATGGCGGACCCGACATCGTCTCAGGACCTGATCCCTCCGGATATGTTCGCCGAATATTCCAAAGAGCATATAGCCAAGGTGATCTCCGACGTCAAGGCGATGGACAGCTCGATCCCGAGCTTCATCCATATATGCGGGAACACCATCGAGACCATGAAACAGTTGCCGGAGACCGGGGCGGATTGCCTCAGCTTCGACCATGCCGTGGATCCCGGAAAAGCCAAAGAGAACGCGGATGGGAAGATCGCATTGATGGGGAACATCGACCCGGTCTTGCAGATGATGTCCGGAACGCCGGAATCCATTACCGCCCAATGCTACAGGATACTCGATGCCGCGGGGCACGGAGGCGGTTTCATCCTGGCGCCGGGATGCGAGACGCCGATCTCCAGCCCGGACGAGAATGTCATCGCCATGGGAAAGGCGGGACGCGAGTACTGGCTCAGATGAAAGGCGAGGGGCACTGCCCCGCCATCCCTTTTTCCGAAACGATCGCTAACAATCTGGAACTCTAAGTATTGAACAAAAATGAACAGAAATATTTATATGCAAATCCTCAATACGACCTTTACAAGTGCAAGGGTAGTCAAGCATGGCCAACGACGCAAGGTTGAGGGCCTTGTCCTTAGTGGTCCGTGGGTTCAAATCCCATCCCTTGCACCACTTCTTCATCTCTATCCCATAATTCCCCGTCGTTTTGAAGTATTCTCTGCCTATTGCGATTCCGAATCGAAAATAATTATGGGGTCTGACCCATCGCCGCTATCCGACGATGGCGCCCTAAGATGTTTTCAAATCGTCAGAGACGGGACTGCCATCATGATCGCAACATAAGCGATGTAGATGGCGATGAACAAAACTCCGACCGGCCTGGACACCTTGTTGTTCTTGTAAACGGCAGCCATCATTATGACCGTTAGCAGAAGCATGATGGGCAGATGGAATATGAGAGCCGAATGGGGTATTGGAACATCCACGAGAATGGAACCGATCCCGAGCACGAACAGTATGTTGAATATGTTGCTCCCGACGATGTTGGCGACCGCCATCTCATTCTCGCCGCGGCGGGCGGCCAGAACACTGATGCAGATCTCTGGAAGCGAAGTTCCTACTGCAACCACCACAAGCCCGATGAACATCTCGGACATGCCCAATATGTGCGAGAGCTCCACAGCGCCGTCCACAAAGAACCTTGCGCCGAAATAGAGCAGAACCAATCCGGCGATGACCAACAATATCAGAATGGGGTATCCCAGCGGTTTCTCATTCTCTTCCAGATCCGATGTGTAGGATGCCTGCCCTTCCGCATCGTTCTTCTTCAGACGATATACCGTGTATACGAATACGAAAAGGGCGGCGACGAAAACTATCCCCACGAAGAATCCGGCATACCCTACGAGGGCCAGAGCGAACAATGCAATAGAAGAGACGAGCATCACGCCCAGCTCAAGCCTCATCGTCGAGAACTTGGCCGCCATAGGCGATATGATGGCCGCCATGCCTATCGCAAGGCCGATGTTGGCTATGTTGCTCCCGATCACGTTCCCTATTATGATGTCAGGGGTTTCCGTACTGACAATAGAGGTGATGCATTCCGGGGCCGACGAACCAAAGGCCAATACTGTGAGCCCGATGACGAAAGGCGGGACGCCCAACCGGAGAGCCAGGCCTTTGCCTCCCCTTACGAGCCACTCGGAACCAAAATAGAGAAGAATGATTCCCACCGGAATTCCGAGCAGCAATATCGAATCCATGCGCCGCAATGATTGGTATCCATATTATAATTGCCTATCTGTTCCATCGAAATAGCGGACCATCAGCTGAACCTGTAGGAAACTTTGCACACACCGTCAATCAGATCGAAAGTTGCATACGAACCGTTTATAAACGTCATTCTGGGGGCTTTGTGGCCCACATCGGCCCCGAAAACCTTGGGAACTTCGAAATCCGACAGCGCGTCGCAGACGGTCCCGGCATAATCGTCCCCTCCGAATATCAGGGGCCTTCCGAAAACGAATCCCGAGACGCCGTCGAACCACCCGTCCTCCGACATCCCTCTGAGCATCCTCTCCACGCGGCCGGCGTCCATGTCGTATGTTTCCATGTACCAGACGATTCCCTCCCCCGAATATTTGGACACGAATCCGGAAGGGTCGGCGGTGCCTTTCCTGTGGAACCAGTCGAGGACGTCCATGCAGCCGCCGATCAGCCTCCCGCCGAATCTGGCATTGCCGCAGGACGATGCCCATTCCGTGGGAGCATCGTCTTTGAATCCTTCCAATCCGGTGATCCTCTCCGAGAACCCTTCCTCGTGGGAAAGATACGATGCTTGCTCTGAGATTCTTCCCTCGATTATCCCCAGGTTTTCCGAGATGCTTCTGTGCCATTCCCCCATGCCATAGTCGCCGAAATTCCCCCCATAAACAGTCGCAACGTCATGCTCCGCGGTAGCTTTGAAGAGAAGCACGGTGTTGTCGGAATATCCTTGCAGCCAGGTGGGATTCTTCTTCAGCGCATCCCAATCCATCAGAGGCAGCATCTCGATCTGATAGTCCCCGCCCTTGGCCGCGACGATGTATTGGACCTTAGGGTCCTCCAGAAGGGAGATAAGCTCGCGCACACGCTGATCGGCCGGAGCGCTTCTTCCGTCGGCATCGGCAGTGTATACGTCGGGGGTTTCGATGACGGGATGGCCCTTGAGCCCCAATGTCTTCTTCGCATTCGAGAAGCGGGCTATATCTGTGGGATCCGTAACGCCGAAAGATGGCGCCGTCACGCCGATGCATCCGTCAGGGGAAAGGAAAGGAGGGAAAATCATGGCCCAAAATCCTTTCCATATTATTTTATTGTGGCCCGATATCGTATGGCCATGGCAATACTGTCCGACGAAGACCTTATGCAGGGCATGATGACCGGCACCATCGGGATCAGCGATTTCAGCGAGAGAGGGCTGACTCCGAACGGATATGACCTCCGCATCGCGCAGATCTCCATAATGGGCGACCCCGTGACCAAAGAGGAAGGGATCGCCACCATACCGCCGAAGACGATGTTCTACGTCTCCACTATAGAGCGCATCAGAATGCCTGACGACCTCTGCGCATCGCTTTGGATGAGGACGAGCTGGATCAGGAAGGGCATAATCGGCGCGTTCGGGAAGATAGACGCGGGATTCGAAGGCACCCTGACCCTCGGGGGATACAACGCGTCCGACAATCCGGTTGACATACCCATAGGGGAAAGATTCTGCCAGATGGTATTCGAAACCCTGAGCTCGGCGTCCCTCAAGAATTACGCCAAAAGATCTGGACATTACCAGGGTCAAAGCGGGATAACGCTGGATCCCATCAAAAAGGAATGAACTTCAAGGGGGCAACGGCTTGAGTTTATAGGTAACGAGCCGGGTGCCCCCGGCCCAATGAGGAAAACAGATAATGATGCTTCAACATAAATGATGAGACATCAATAAAGAGTAAGCACCAATCATATTTAAGGTGTTCTGAACCCACCTTCTGAATCAACAGACGGCAGATAATCTCTTGAATGCAAATTCAGCAGAAACTGTGGAAGAGAGGAAAAAAATTAAGGAAGGAACCCGGGAACTGATCCCGGGATGTGGATTGTGAAAATCACTCGGTGGTGGACTTTGCTCCGGTCTGTCCGAGATAATACTGCTCAACGACCTTTCCGGTTGCGTTGTCTGCCCTGTAAGCTGCATAGGTGGCTGCTACGACTGCGGCGAGAGTGACTGCGGCGACTACGACTGCGGTGATGATTGCGACCATTTGTATCTACCTCTCATTGTTTTTGTTGATGTCTGTCTCACTTTGACTGACTTCTCAACATTATCCTATTCATCATCTGAATATAAAAAAGTTTCTGTATATCAGTGCTCTTTATCACATAGGATTGCTTATAAATATTCATTGTTGCCCCAATCGTCTGGCTCAGGATTCCCGGCGGATATCCAGCGAATAGACGCTCATGGTGGGCGAATATGTCTTGAGTTCGGAGGCCACCATGCTTATTCCGAATCCCAGCGCTGACATATCGGATTCCAGACCTTCGCAGAACGCTTGGAAGCCGTCGCGCTCCGCTATTTTGTACATGTGGGCGACGCCGCCTATGCGCAGCCTTTCCAAAGCATAGCGCAGAAATCTCTCCGCCATCTGCGGGAGGTTCATTATTATGCGGTCGGCGATAGGAAGGGTATAGATGACTTCCGACGCGTCCCCTGTCAAAGGGAACAGATTATCGACGTGGTTCTTCTCGGCATTGATCCTGGCGAACCTCTCGGCCTCCGGGTTCAGATCTATGGAATATACCGCGCTTGGGTTCGCGTTCCTGCAGATGACGGTCCCGAAAGGCGCCACCCCGGCGAACATATCTATCACAATCTCCCCGTCCTTAACCAGAGATGCGATTCTGGCTCTCTCAGAGGACAGCCTGGGATTGAAGTACACTTTGGAGGGGTCGGTATGAAGCGAGACCCCGAACTCCCTGTGAACGGTCTCTGAGGGGCCGGAACCGGCTATCCTCTCGAGATCGCGGACCCTGAACTCCCCTTTGACTCCCGAATCCAGGAACACCGTGCGGATGCTCCCGTTGACTTCCATGAGCGCCCTGCCGATCTCTGCTCTGTAAGGCATCAGCACATCCGGAAGCTTGATCAGAGCTATGTCGCCGATGACATCGAAAGATGACGGCAGCTCTTCTCTGAGGCTGTCCGGAACCGCGGCGACCTCTCTGTAATCGGTGGCGCGGCGCTCCTGGGACGGCATATCTGCCTCGACAACGTCGAATCCCCCATAGGACGGGACTGTGATGGGAATCAGAAGATAATCGCCGTCGGAGCGTATCCTATGGACTAAATCCAGTATGCCTTCGGAAAGAAGCTCCGATCTGACGGATTCCCCCTGCCTTTTGGGGACTAGTATGCAGACGGGCATAGCACAGGATTAGGGGCATCATAAATAAGGCGGACGGTCGGATTCCATTGCCCCGATTATAGAACGGGAATCCGGCCCGCCGCATGTAGCGGAAAGCAGACTGAAACTCCCAGATCAGTCGTCCTCGATTATCTCTTCGGGAGCTCCCGCGAACTTCACGAGCGCATAGGATTCCATGAAATGCAGGCTCCCAGGGAGGACTAAAGTGTGGAGAGGCTCCCCGAGATCCATAGCCAGAAGATCGCGCGGATATCCCGCGAATACCCTCTCTTCAGGGGATCCGACCTTGGATGCGACGCATAGCAGAGTCTTATCCGTGATCAGCCCTTCCCCCCACTTGCTCTCGCCTTCCAGAAGCCATTCTATCGCCTGATGGGCGGTCATGTACCTGCGCTCATCGGCGCGTATGTCCAGGAGGATCATCGTATGGAGATTGCGGGATTTGTTCTCCATTATATGGTCGTAAGGGGACTTGGGCTGGTAATTCCTCTCGAGGAAAGGTAGAGTGACGGCCCTCCCGAATTTGTATGGCTGGAGGCCCAGCGAAGTGGGGCACCCCGAAAATATCGATACGCCATGGAACATCCTCACCGGAATCCCGGCTTCGGCGGCCTGGATCCTCAGGTCCACGTGGGTGGTGGCCAGCATGGTGTCGCCGGCGGTGACGAACGCGACCCTGTGGTCCATCGCATCCCTGATTATGTCCTCCCCTTCCTCCACCTGCGCCCTGTAGAGGACGTTGACCTTCTTCCCGATGACTTTCTCTAAGTCTTCGGGGGTGGTGCCGATGAGCGTGGACGTGTAGAATTCCGCATAGATGATGTCGCATTCCTTCAGGGCGTTGAGAGCCTTGACGGTCATTCCGTCGGTGCCGCTGAGTCCCAGCCCGACGAATACGAGTTCGGATGCCATGGGACCTCCATTGCCAGCGGCTATTAAACCCGTTCCGTCGGAACCATGGGTAAGCGGCGGAACGGAAAGGAAAAAGAGGAGGGACTGAGCCCTCCGGAAAGCTCATTCTTTGAAAAGAGTCACGAGAGCGTCGACCGCCCAGCATCCCTTGCCCTTGAGGCCGACGATGACGGGGTTGATCTCCAGCTCGTGGATCTCGGGGTTCTCCTGCGCTATGAGGACGATCCTCCTGATGGCGTCCTTCATCGCGTCGATGTCGGACGGGGGAAGGCCTCTGGCTCCGGAGAGGAGCTTGTATGCCTTGGTGGTGGTGATCATCTCGTCAAGCTGCTGCTCGGTCATGGGGACGTGAGCCTGGGATATCTCCCTTAGGATCTCCACGTAAATCCCTCCGAGACCGAAGGAGACGACAGGCCCGAACTGGGAGTCGCGGATCATGGACAGGATTACTTCCTGGCCGGAGACCATCTGCTGGATCGAAACGCCGTCGATCCTTGCGTCGGGCATGTTCTTCCTGCAGGAGCCCATGATCTTCTCATAGGCTTCCTTGGCGGCCGCGGAATCCTTGACGCCGACCACGACGCCTCCCACATCGGTCTTGTGCTTGATGTCTGGGGAGACCACCTTCATGACGACGGGGTATCCAATCCTGTCGCATTCTTTGACGGCTTCCTCGGCGCTGTTGGCGGTTCCCTCTCCGGGGATCGGGACACCATAAGCGGTGAAGATCTGCTTCCCTTCGGATTCGGTGAGGGAGTTTCTGCCTTCCGACCTTGCCTTCTTGATGATGGCTTCGGTCTGGGCCCTTCCGGAGACTGCGGGGGTCTTGAGGGGATCGTGCGCGATCTCCGAGCGGATGGTGTATTTCCTCAGAGCGTTGAGCGCCCTGACGGCCCTGTCGGGAGTGTCGAAGCAGGGGAATCCTCCGTTCCTGAGGATTTCGTTGGCGCGGTCGCACTTGTATCCGCCCGCGAAGCACACGACGGCAGGCACCGGGATCTCGTCCTTCATCTCGACGAGGATCTTTGCGACGGATTCCAGATCGGCCGTGTCCAGAGGCGATCCCATGATGACGAGGCCGCCCACCTGCGGATCCTTGTAGAGGATTCTGACGACTTCCCTGAAATACTCGGGCTTGGCGTCGCCGCGGACGTCGATGGGGTTGGTGACGCCTGCGACGCTGGGGACCCTCTCTCTGATCTCTTTGATGGTCTCGTCGGAGAATTTGACGGCGTGGATGTAAGGAGCCTCGAAAGTTGCGTCGGCAGACATGACGCCCAGCCCTCCGGCGTTGGTGATGATGCCTATGCCGTCCTTCTTCATGGGGCTGCAGCTGCTGAACACTTTCAGTACATCGAACATCTCATCCAGATCGAGTGCCCTGTGGATGTTCAGCTTGTTGAACACGACGTTGTTGACGGCATCGGACCCTGCGAGGGACCCGGTGTGGGACGAAGCAGCGGCGGATCCGGCCTGGGTCCTTCCGGACTTGAAGATCACGATGGGCTTCTTCACGGGCATGCTCTCGATGGCCTTGACGAATTTCTCTCCGTTGGAGATGCCTTCGCAGTACATGCCTATGACTTTGGTCTGCGGGTCGGCCGAAATCTGGTCGATGAGGTCCGCTTCGTCGATGTCGGCCTTGTTGCCGAACGTTATGAAATTGGCGAAACCGATCTGGTTGCGGTAAGCCCAATCGATGATGGACGATCCGACGGCTCCGGACTGGGAGAATATTGTGATGTTGCCGGGTTTGGGGAGAAGGTGCGCGAAAGTAGCGTTGACACCTGCTCCGGGATTCATGTTTCCGAAGCAGTTCGGGCCGAAGAATCTTACCCCGTACTTTTTCGCTTCCTCTTTGAGCTTCTTCTCGAGCTCCGCCCCCTCCGGGCTGTCCTCTTTGAAGCCTGCGGTCAGGATGGTCGCATATTTTATCCCGGCCTTCCCGAGGTTCGCCATCTCTCCGGGGACGAATGCGGCCTTGACTGCGATGACCGCGAGATCCACGGGCTCTCCGATTTCGGTTACGTTCGTGTAAGCTTTGTAGCCCTGAATGATTCCGCCTTTGGGGTTGACAGGGTACAGTTTTCCCTTGAACCCCGCGTTTATCATGTTTTTAACGAGCATCCCGCCGAGTTTGGTCTCGTCGTTGGATGCCCCGATGATCGCGACGGACGTTGGAGCCAGCAATGACTTCATGTGAGACCGTATCCCCAATCATTTGATAAACCTTTGTGAAGTCAGGCCCATATATTGCAGTTATTCGTAGTCAATAGTACGAAAACTTTGTGAAATCGAAGCAGAATCTACTGATTCAGTAGCAATTCGACAATAAACTTACTGCTATTCGTACAGTTTCCACGGAAATCGCCCCAGCCCCATACGTCTCAATCGCTTTATTAAGGCGGAAAACATGGGGCGCATGCCGAACCGGCGAAGGGGCGCGATCAATGACCGCCATGTGCACGAATCGGCGCACAGCGGCCCATATCCCATTTATGGGGCTCCTGCGGGAGTTGGCGGCGCGTCGCCGCAGCGATGACCGGAGGCCAACGTTGGGTCCGACACATACCCCCGGCGTAAGTCAATGCCCGGAGACCGGCGTCATCGTCGGACCGTGATGCGGCGTGTTAGCGCTCGGGGGACACCTTTCAGACGCTTACCCCGATCCTTGCCAGCTCCTCTGAGAGCTCGTCTCTGCGAGGATACTGCGACATCTTCTCCTCGAATTCCCTGTTCTCTCTCCTTTTGCAGGGCACGAACCCGACGAAAACATGGAGCATCAGCGAATACACGGCATAATCGAGGGCCTCATCGGATATCTCATCAGAATCCAGCTTCGGAGAGACCCCGACGACCTTCATCAGAACGCTCGAGCGCCCGGGCCCCGGCTCGCCGTAGCCGTGGTCCCATCCGAGGAAGACTCTCCCGTCCTCGCTGAGGTAGCCGGACGATACCAATCTGGCATATGAGGCGCGAAGATCCTTGTGCTTCCCCTCGTCCGGAGGGGCCATTCCATCCTTCCGGGAGATGTATATCTTCTGGTTCCTGTCTACGAAATCATCCGACGTGAGCCAATCGCAGACCTCCGCCGAATAATCGGAGCCCTCTGCCGAGAAAATCTTTCTCATAAGGGTCTCCGCGATGGATTCGGCCACTGCTTTCGGGGCTCCGCCAAGATAATCGCTGACGAAAAATCTTGCCCAACCGCCATGCCTCACCCATTTCAGCTTCAGCTCGTCGAACTCGGCGAACTCGGCGGTGACAGTTTCGTACCCGTACCTCTTCCCGACCTCGGAATAGATTTCCGATATGTCATAATCCAAATCATCCGCGAATACCATGCGAACATCCTGCGGACCTGCCGCATGAGCTGAGTTCTCGGAAACGCTCTTAATTGCTGGGCGTGCGGTTACGCTGCATCTTCCCGGAGATGACGATCGTTCGAGAAAACCCGAAGCGGAATCCGAAAGCGGACATGCCATATTGCAGGCGTGCGGAAGTCTGGATTCGAACTGTCAAACGGCATTCAGACTATGGGCTCGGCAGGAATGACTGAGCGACGGACCAGCCGAACAATTTGGAAAAAGGCTGGGGACCCTTTTGCAGGGTCCGTCCCAGCGTTTTGATAGATATGGATGCGTCCGTCAAGCGACGGAGCAGTACAGTCTCCCGTCGCCGTCCCCCAAGTACAGGTGGCCGGCGAGGGCCTCTGCGGTCATCGGCAGCCTCTTTCCGTTTTCGTCGAAGAATACAAGCCCATGGAAAGCGCCGGGGCCGATCGATACGACCGAACTCCCTATGGCCACCGAAGAAATGGAGCCACAATCATAGAACGCGCGGTCGCCAACTGTTTCCACCGAATCGGGAATGACTGCTTCCGCGAGTGATACGCAGAACGAGAACGCACACTTTCCTATGGACACCGCGGAATCCGGGATGGACACGGAGGACAGGGAGTCGCATGCGTAGAAAGCGTACCCTCCCACTGACCTCAGGGAATCCCCGAAATCGACGCTTTCCAGCGACGAGCAGCGGGCGAACGCCTTCATGCCTATCTCTGTTATACTTCCCAGATCGGCGGAGACCAGCTCTCCGACGCCATAAAAGGCCTTGGGGCCGATCTCGGATACGGGATATTCCTTCCCTTCGTATGTAACCGATGCCGGGACAGCCAAATGCGCCGCTGGCTCGGAGAAGCCGACCAATGTGGCGTCAGAATCGCCTGACCAGTCAACCTTGAACACCAGCCCGCCGGAGACGAACGTGAATCCGTCCGCCGCGCGCTGGAGCACGCAGCAGCTCCCCTCGTACGCGTATCCGCCCAGGCCTTCGGCCGAGCAGTCAAGGAGATTTCCTCTCTCGTCCAGGAACCTGAGCCCGTAGAACGCGTTCTCCCCGATGGATGCCACGGAGCCTGGGATAGCCACGCTGGTCAGCGAAACGCAGCCGCTGAACGCGCTCTTCCCTATGGACGCAACCGAGTCCGGGATTGTGACGGAGGCAAGGGAACCGCATCCGAAGAACGAGTACGGCGCTATCTCCCCGAGAGAACCGCCGAAGCTGACGCTTTCCAGCGACCCGCAGCGGGCGAAAGCCTTCATCCCTATCTCGGATACGTTTCCGAGGTCCGCCGAGATCAGGGATTCGCATCCGTAGAAGGCCTTGGGGCCTATTCCAGAGACCGCGTAGTCCTTCCCCGAATAGGACACCGACGCAGGGACAGACAGATGCTGTGCCGGCTCGGAGAAGCCGACCAAAACGGCATCCTCACTGCCGGAATCCAGCCTGAAAATCAGTCCGCCTGAGCTGAATATCTCGTCCGACATGCGCATCAGCACGCCGCCGCTGCCTTCGTAGGCGTATCCTCTGAGACTCTCCGGTGTATGGGGGAGATCGTTCCCGTTCTCGTCCAGGAATCTGATCCCGCCGAACGCATCCTTCCCCATCTTTTCCAGAGAGCCAGGGATGTTCACGCTGGAAAGCGAGATGCAATTGTAGAACGCGGATTTTCCGATGGCCGTGACCGAGTTCGGAATGGATACTGAGGACAGGGATTTGCAGCCCCAGAACGTATTACTTCCAATGCTAATGATAGAGTTCCCGATGTCTGCGGTGGCAAGGGAGGTGCATCCGGCGAACGCGCTACCCCCGATGGATGTTACCGAATCGGGGATGTCTACGGACGTCAGGGAGGTGCATTTGTAGAACGCTTCCCTTCCGATGGACGTCATCGAGGGCATGGACAAGGAGGAGAGGGAGGTGCAGTTGTTGAACGCCCCGTCCCCGATGGACGTCGCCGAGGGCATGGACAAGGAGGAGAGGGAGGTGCAGCCGTAGAACGCTTCCGCTCCGATGGACGTCACCGAGGGCATGGACACGGAGGAGAGGGAGGTGCAGAATGGGAACGCGTCGCTCCCGATGGACGTCACCGAGGGCATGGACACGGAGGAGAGGGAGGTGCATTTGAAGAACGTGTAATTCACAATACTCGTGACCGAAGACGGTATGGTGACAGAGGAGAGGGCAGCGCAACCGTAGAATGCAGAGCCCCCGATAGAGGTGACCGAATCGGGGATGTCCACGGACGTCAGGGAAGCGCATTCGTAGAACGCGTCGCTCCCGATGGAAGTGGCCGAGGGCATGGACACGGAGGAGAGGGAGGTGCAGACTTGGAACGCGCTACTCCCGATGGACGTCACCGAGGGCATGGACACGGAGGAGAGGGAGGTGCAGAAGCTGAACGCAAAATATCTGATATCTATTACCGAATCTGGTATGATGACAGCATCCAAATACGTGCATTCAAAAAATGCATATTTGCCTATGCTAGTTGCCGAGCCTTCGAAGCGGACGGACTTTATCCCTTTGCCCCAGGGCCCGCAATTAGGATAACCGTAGTCATACATATCGCCGCTGCCGAAAATAGTCAGGTTCCCATCGTCGTCTAACTCCCATGTGAGATCATCCCCGCATTTGCCGGATTGAACCCCGTCCGGGACAAACCCGGGGCCATCGCCTGCGTCGCGTATGAGCACCCCGTTATTGCCTTCGAACGTATATCCGCACAGGTTCTCGACGTTGGCGGCGAGGCGGTTGCCTTTCTCATCGAAGAACTCGATGCCTTTGAATGCGTCTTTGCCGATGCTGGTCACGGAGTCGGGGATTGTTATGAATCCCAGAGATCTGCAATCTTCGAAAGCGCCATCTTTGATCTGGACAACCGAGGGAGGAATGAAAACATCGGCCAAAAATGTGCACCAGGCGAATGCTTGACATCCTATGTAGGTGACCGAAGGCGGAATGGTTATTGATGTGATCGGGCTAGATAACAGCAGACTATCGCCGATGAAGGTCAACGCGCTCGGAAGTTCTATGGACTTAATTGGAGTGTTATCGAAAGCACCGTCGCCGATGTACGACAGGGAGTCGGGAAGAACCACTGTTTTTAGCTCCGCATGCATCCCGAATGCGCTATCTCCGATATAGCCCACTGAATCCGGAATGACTACCGATTCAAGACCAGAACCTCCAAAAAATGCAGCTCTTCCTATATAGGTGACAGAATTCGCTATTTCGAGGTTAAGTATGTAACTATCCGTAAACGCAACGTCGCCTATGCTGGTGACCCCGTACTCGATGATTACCTTTTCGAAACTTTTGTCTGCAAAGGGGGAGACCAACTCCGCGCCGTCGTCGTAGTAGCCGTCGTAGTTATACATCGGTCCCGAACCGGATATCATCAGAACACCGTCATCGTTCAGAACCCACGTGACATCGTCCCCACAAGTGCCGGATTGGACCCCGTCCGAGCCGTCCGGCAATGCGGAAATGAGAAACGCCGCCGCAGCCAAGACTACCGCGACGACGGCGATCATGCGCCAGATGTCATTCTTTCTGAAATCGCAAAAATACCCCATGAAATTCGTATCGGTTTGTGTATTTATAGTTAATTGTACGAATAAACTTCCCGATTTCATAGTTCCGCCTATATAGTAACCTGCTTTTTTGGCTCAGTTGAAGGGCGCGTAATCTCAGACCTCGACTAACGCATGGGATGTCGAAGTGCCCTCAACAATTATCAACGCGCAGAGAAATGGCATCCCATGGAAGAGGATCCCAGAGAAAGAGAGATAGCAGACAAGATACTGGAAGCGATAAAACGCGAATACGGGTTCATACCTGTGGTCAATCAGGTGATGCAGACCCGCCCGGACATTTTCATCGCCCAAAGCAACCTGAACAAAGCGGTTTTCGAAGGAAAAAACGAATTGGACGACAAAACAAAGTATCTATGCGCCGTGTCAGCCGCTGCCGCGAACTGCGGAGAATACTGCATCGGAGTGCACATGAGACATGCCTTGGATGCCGGAGCGACCAAAGACGAGATACTGGAGGCGGTGACGATCGGATGCCATGTAGCCATGAACCGCGCCCAATCCTATGCTCTCAGAAGATACGCGGAACTCTTCGATATCGACACGGATGAGGGTTATTTGCGCAACGTTAAATAATACCGCAGCAGTCGAGAGTCCGATAGCTATGGTCCAAATCACATCTGATGCGGAGAAGTTCATCAATGACCTTCTCGAAAAGAACGGCAAAGTAGGTTACGGCATCAAAATCTACCTCGCGGGAATGGCCTGTTCTGGGCCCCAGTTCGGGATGAGCTTCCAACAGCAGGCCAACGATGGCGAGACCGTAGACAAAACCGCCAATGGTTTCGACATGTTCTATGACGAAGCTACAGCCGAAGAACTCAACAAATGCATAATCGAATTCATCGACGACCCCGACTTCGGAACCGGCCTCAGGATCCGCGACCCCAACTTCAACGGATGCTCCTCCTGCGGCGGCGGATGCCACTGATTCTCAAGGGCCGGAAGGCCCATCCTTAACCCGAAACCGATTCCGCCTTTTCCTTGGAAATTTGACTGTTTCTTTAGAAATATAATTGGTTTAAGGGGGAAATGACCCCCATTTCAGAAGACGATCATTCCCACTCTATCGTCACCGGCTTCTTGAGCGCGAGACCTGCGGCGGCTTCGATGCATTTCACTATCCCGCATGGCACTGGGCAAGCCGTATGGCGGATGTTGTCCGATGCCCATCTGTAAACCGCGGATTCGCCGAAAGGCTTCCCGACTTCCTCGTAGCACGCCACATTCTCGATTATGGGGGTCTTGGAGACCATGGGGCAGTCGCTTTCGATTTTGACAGTGATGGTCATCATGTCGTCCGAGGGGATAGCCGTGACCCTGGTCGTCTTGCCGCATACGCCTGCGTTTATGATGGCAGTCTCGCTCATAGTATCTGAGAAACTATCGTTTGCGCAGTATATAATTGAGGGGCGGGTCACTCTTCGCCCGGTTTTCCTTCCTCTGAAGATAGACCGTCGGAATCGTGGGACTGCATCCCGTACATCCTTACGATCTCGTCCACGGTAGTGGCCTGCTCCGGAGCCTTGTCATCTCTGACGCGGCCGGTGAACCTGGGGAACCTTATGCCGAGGCCAGCACCCTCTTTTATGAGATCCCTGGCTGCCGTGTGGATAGGGCTCAGGGTTATCTCGGCCGCGACGACCTCCAGAACCACCGTAGGCTCGAACCAGACATCTGGGACCATCTCGGCGTCCACGGACCTCGGCATGGTCTCGGAGATATCGTCGCCCAGAAGCCCTGCCATCCCGTCCAAAAATTCGTCGTCGAAACCGGTTCCGAGCTTGCAGACGGTCTCGAAAAGGCCTTCCTCGGGATCAAAGGCCGCCATCAGCAAGGCACCATACTTGCCTGCCCTCTTCCCCATGCCATAGAAGGCTCCGACCACCACCAAATCGAACGAATCGGTGAGGGCCTGCTGATAATCCTTCTTGTATTTTATCCACAGGAACCCTCTGGAGCCTGCCCTGTATACGGATTCAGGAGACAAGGATTTGGCCATGATGCCCTCGCATCTCGCGGCTACGGCGGATGCGAAGAACCTTTCGCCCTCCTCCGGACTCTCGACAATCTTCATGGTGGTCATCTGGACCATCCCGCCGAGAGAGAAATTATCCTCGAGAGCCTTCCTGCGTTCCGGGAATGGGAGGGAAGTCAGATCTTTTCCGTCCGCATAAAGGATGTCAAACATGAATATCCTGACCGGGACGTCGCGGATGGCCTCGTCCATCCCATGCTTCTTCCTCCTGTGCGTCACAGTCTGGAATGGAAGCATGAATCCGGTCTCCGGGTGTATCGCTACGCATTCCCCTTCGATAATGGCCTCTTCGCATTTGCAGCGGGTCCTCAGCGACTGCGCGATATCAGGGAAATTGGGGGTGAGATCCTCGAGCCTGCGGGAGAACAGCTTGACGCTGCCGTCCTTACCGATGTGTGCCTGGACCCTGATCCCATCGTATTTGTATTCGATGGCGCACCTCCCTCCCATTTTCTCGACTAACTCGGGAACAGACGGAAGACGCTCGGCGAGCATGACCTTCACTGGGCTCCCGACTCTCACTCCGATCTGCCTGATGGAATCCATCCCACCTTCGGCTATCGTCTGGGCAACCAAACCTATATCGCAGGTAACATTGAACGCCCTCTCGATGTCCGGGCGCTCCTCCTTTGTGGCGAAAGCCTCGGCCAAAGCATCCAGTATGGTCATGTCCCCGGCACCTACCCTCATCCTGCCGGTGACCATCCTGGACAGATACTTGGCTTCATTTGGGGTGGATTTGGTTATCAGCCCTTTGAAAATCTCTATTTTCTTGTCTTGTGACCTCTTTCCGCTGGCCTTTTCCATCTGTCCCAGGGCTTTGACCACATCTTCCACCGAAAGATCGCCCTTTTCGGGAGCGCTGTCGAACGCGAAAAGGCTGGTCTGCTTTTTCTTCCCCATGAGGGCGACCACAACCTCGCCGGGATCGCCGCTCTTGATGAGAAGCTGCTCCGCCTTCTTCTCATCCGCGAATGTCGCCTCCACTATCGCCTTGAGAACCAGCTTATCTGACATGCCCAGAACTGACGGATAGAAATCGGGATGCAGTTTCCCCTGGCACAGATACGCTATATCCCTGATTTCGCCTTTGTCCGCCCCGCGGAATAATTCCGCCAATATGGAAGCCATCTCAAGACGGCTGCCGGTGGATTCTAGCCTGTCGAAGGTGGATGCGAGGTCGGAATAGAGCATAGCTGAGTGTATGGCGGAGACCTATTAACGTTTCGCGGATACTATAGTTCTATCAGTTAGTATAACTATAGTCTTACCAATTAAGATCAGAAATCGTCGATCCCGGATTGCTTCCTGCGGGACGAATAGGGCGATGATCTGCTGAGCTCTTCGCTGAGCTTCTCGAGCCTTCCGCGCATATCATCCTCTTTCCTCTTGCTGCTCCTGTCCGAAACCTCGTCCATTGTTCCCTTAGCGATAAGGACGTACACTTCGCCGTCGTTCTTCCTTCCGGTGCGGCCGCGCCTTTGGATCGTCCTGATTTCAGACGGCACCGGCTCGTAGAATATGACCGCGTTGGTGCTGGACACGTCAAGCCCTTCCTCACCGACGGACGTCGAGACCACGACGTTGAATTCCCCGGAGCGGAATCTCGTCAGGAGATCGATCTGCTCCTTCTGCTTCAGGCCCCCGTTGGCCTGACCGACCAGCTTGCCAACTCTGGCCCCTGGTATCTGAGAAATCTTTGAAACAAGAAGATCACAGGTATCCCTATATTGCGAAAAGACCAGAACCTTGCTGTCTGGGTCGTCAGTCATTATCATGCTGACCAGAGACATCGCCTTGGAAATTTTGGGATGCTCCGCGTTGGTATTCTGGGAAATTCTCAGGACCTCCTTGAATCTCTTGTCGCTCACTATAGTCTTAGCTGCCTTCCCGCCCTTCACCTGATTGGATTCGGCCACGAGCTTGTCCAGATAGATTCTGAGCGCGGTCATGCCCTGCGTCTCTACCAGCGATATCGCGTGGAGGATCTTGATGCATATGGCCTGCAAAGAGAGGCCCCTGAATACGGTCGTGCTCCTCTCGCCGTTCGCGGCCCTCCTCTGCAGCCCGGCGCCGATCATCAGCATATGCTTCGTGGACGCCGGCCATCCGCGGTCCATGAGGCCCAGCGCGATCAAAGATTCCGTATGCGTATCGAGCATCGACCTAAGTATGCTCGAAATCTTCACCAGATCAGGCGGGAGATTGACCTCTATCCTGTTGATGTATGTATCATAAACGTACGGGGACACGTCCGGGTCGTCGTCCGACCTGATGTCTATCCTGCGCAGATCCAGATTCCCGCAGACCTCCCTGATCTTCTCGTAATCGCTTCCTGGAGATGCGGTCATGCCAATCGAACGCATTCCGCTCCAGCAATGGCCGGCCACGGTCACGTACGAATAGTTTCCCACTCCGCGGTGGGCTTCGTCATAGATCACCAGGGAAAAAGCGTCCAGATTGTACTTACCCGATTCCAGATCGTTGGCGACGCACTGGGGCGTGCTTATGATGACATCCGAGGACGAAACCACATCCGCCCTCTTGTCCGGCTTCATGGTTCCCGTCATCACCGCGACCGAAGTGCCCACCAGCGTCTCCGTGAAGAACCTGCTGTGCTGGTCCACCAGCGGCTTCGTAGGTGCCAATATCAAGACCTTCCCCTTGGAAAGGAACTCCGCGGCCGTCCTCAGCGCGACAACAGTCTTGCCGAGACCGGTGGGAAGTATGACCAAGGTATTGCATCCGATGCAGCCGCTGACCATGGCGGTCTGGTATTTCCT
Source organism: Candidatus Methanomethylophilaceae archaeon (assembly GCA_017524805.1). Taxonomy (NCBI): domain Archaea; kingdom Methanobacteriati; phylum Thermoplasmatota; class Thermoplasmata; order Methanomassiliicoccales; family Methanomethylophilaceae; species Candidatus Methanomethylophilaceae archaeon. Next base: position 80,201 of record JAFXUX010000038.1, on the reverse strand, counting down.
CTCCTCCACCTTCCCCGGTGCTATGCGCGGATGGGACACAGCATTCATGATGGCCCCGTAAAACGTAGGAAAGACATAACCGTAACGAAAATGTGCCCCGCTTATCTCTTTTAATAATAAGCGCTACCGAAACATTATTTATAGGCAGGGTATAGGCGAAACCATGCAGACCTACCTCATCGAGGACACCGGCGAAACCGCCGTCATCGGATTCAAGGATGCCAACGTCACCCTTATCACCCCTCTCATAAAGACCCTCTACGACGATTCCAACGTCGAGATGGTGAGGTACGTGGACAAGCACCCCGAGCTCGAGGACAGGACCCTTTTCGTCCAGGTCAAGGAAGGGAGCGCCCTGGAAGCCATAAAGAAAGCGTCGATCGCTATCGCCGATTATTTCAGGCTCTGACATGGGCTACAGGGAATGCCGCACGGCCGAGGCCGGCATCGGAATGAGATGCTACCTCTGCGATACCGACGGGACCGGAGGACATCTGAAAACGGTGCCTGAGGACTTCGTCGTGAGGGAGATTTCCGATTCACCCAGAGAGAAAGAGGACGGAAAATACACCATCGCGACGGTCACCACCCGCAACTGGGAGACCAACAGGCTGGTGAGGATGCTCTCCCGCACCATGGGAATCTCCAGGGAAAGGATCGGATTCGCCGGGACGAAGGACAAAAGGGCGATCACCACCCAGCTCATGTCGTTCTATGGGAACCCAGACCTCGGGAAAGTCGATCTGAAGGACGTGTCCATCAGCGGCGCATACAGAGGCGCCCGCGGAATACAGATCGGGGATCTCATCGGAAACTCTTTTGAAATCACTGTCAGAGACTGTTCGGCTCCGATATCCGAGATAGAGAGAATAATTTCCGAGGACGTCAGGACGATCAAGAAGACCGGAGGATTCCCGAACTACTTCGGAGTCCAAAGATTCGGTTCGGTAAGGCCTGTGACCCATCTCGTGGGCGAAAGGCTGGTCCGCGGGGATTTCGAGGGCGCAGTCAGAACGTACATATCTTTCACCACGCCCGAAGAGGAGCCTGAGCTGAGGGAGAAAAGGGAAAGCTTCGCAGGCAGGGACGACTGGGACTCCATGATGAAGGAGATGCCCGAAAACATGTCCTTCGAAAGGATGCTGGCCGGCCATCTGGCTGAAAACCCGGGAGACTGGAGCGGAGCAATAGAGATCCTTCCGACCAACCTCCAGATGATGTTCGTGCATGCCTACCAATCGTGCCTGTTCAACGAGATGCTGAGCAGAAGGATGGAATCCGGCCTTCCGCTCAGCATGCCCGTGGAAGGCGACATAATCATTCCTCTCGATTCGAACGGCATACCGCAGCATGAGAATCCTATACTCACGACTCAGAAGAACATCGACCTCGTCGCGAGGCAGGTACGCGTCGGAAGGGCTTTCGTAACCATCACTCTGTTCGGCCAGGACAGCATCCTCTGCGAAGGTGAGATGGGCGAGATAGAGAGGAAAGTCATAGAGGAGCAGAAGCTCTCCCAAGAGGATTTCAACATCCCGGAGCTCCCGAGATGCAGCTCCAAAGGATCGAGAAGAGAAATACTGTGCCCATTGAAAGATCTTAAAAGTTCAGTTGGAGAGGTGAGCTACACATTATCATTCTCGCTGCCCAAAGGGAACTACGCCACCTGCCTTCTCAGAGAGTTCATGAAGTCTGAGATGAGAGACTATTGAAGCTGCGTCTCCACCCAGGTGGGAACCGTCGACGAAGATTACATCTACGTCTGACCAATAAACAAAATCGAAGCGCCGAGTCTGTTCGCTCTCTTGTTACCATATCATGAACGAATTACGAAAGAATATCCGATTTTCCAAACACTGTCTGGAAAATGTTGCTGTCAGTCTGAACCTGTTCAATTTTTGAACATGTTGATTTTATCCGATTCCCTATCGAATAAATGTTAGATGTGTTCCTTCAAAACATCCGCATATCCTCATCCTTCAGCATAGACCATATAACAAGTCATCGTCGGATCTGTGTACAACATAACAACGAAAAGATTCGTCATTTTATTCCCTTGCCAGATTCATGATCGCTAATTTCCGCTCGAATCATGACCTCGTCAGAGCTGTCAAATTACAATAGCCAGATATTTCGAAACAAGAATTTTATGCTCTGAATACAAATTGCGGTGCGCATGATGGTCAACGGTAGGAACGAGAATGTGGCCGAGGGAATGACCGCGAAAGAATACCTCGACAAGCATGGGTATGACGCATCGAAGACTGCCATCCTATTGAACGGAAAAATCGTCCCCCGCGCCGAATTCGGTTCCACGCCTCTGAGCGACGGCGACAGCATGGAAATAGTGAGCTTCGTGGGCGGCGGATGAGATGGGAATCTCCGAAGACATCGCGGCGAGAAGCCCGCCTGGGGTATTCGACGCCCTTCGCAGATCCAGCGCCGGGATCGCGGGATGCGGAGGTCTGGGATCCAACATCGCCATCATGATGGCCCGTTCCGGAATCGGAAAGCTGGTTCTGGCGGATTTCGATTGCGTGGAGCTGAGCAACCTGAACCGCCAATGCTTCGCTCTGAGCGATGTTGGGAAACGCAAGGCCGAAGCCCTGAGAGAAGCGATACACTCCATAGATTCCAGCATAAATATCGAGACCCACGACATCGTCCTCGACCGGGAAAACATCCAAGAGATATTCTCGGAGTGCGACATCATTTTCGAAGCGCTGGACAACCCAGAATCCAAATCCATGATCCTCGAGACAGTCCTATCCAACATGCCTGGCAAACCTATCATATGCGGGAACGGCATGGGCGGGATATCGGACCCGTCCCTTATGGTCACCAGAAGGATCGCAGAGAATGCGTATGTCTGCGGCGACGGGGTCAGCGGGACGGATTGCGGCCTGTGCGCCCCCAGAGTCTGCATATGCGCCGGGCTCATGGCAAACAAAGCGATTCAAATTCTCACGGGAAGGGACTAAAATGTCTGACGACCTAATAATCGGAAAAAAGCATTTCAAATCGAGGTTCATTCTCGGATCCGGAAAATTCTCCCTCGGCATGACGGACAGAGTCATCCGCAGCGGAGGGGTGGAGATCGCAACGCTAGCTGTACGCAGAGTCAACGAAGGAGGGCAGGAAAATGTCCTCGACTATATGCCGAAAGGAGTTACGCTGCTGCCCAACACTTCCGGAGCCAGAAACGCCGAGGAAGCGCTGACCATTGCCCAGCTGGCCAGAGAGCTCGGATGCGGCGACATGATCAAGATAGAGATCGTCCGCGACACCAGATATCTGCTCCCAGACAACGCTGAGACCGCGAAAGCCGTCAGGCTTCTGGCGGACGACGGGTTCACGCCGCTCCCGTATATGATGCCGGACCTGACCGCGGCAAGGGACATGGCCGATGCCGGAGCGGCGGCGATCATGCCTCTGGCGGCGCCCATCGGAAGCAACAGAGGGCTTCTCACCAGAGACTTCATCAAGATCATGGTCGAAGAGATCGACCTGCCCATAATAGTGGACGCCGGGATCGGACGCCCTTCCCAGGCCTGCGAAGCCATGGAAATGGGATGCGGGGCCGTCATGGCCAACACCGCGATAGCTACGGCCGCAGACATCCCTGCGATGGCCGCCGCATTCAGGATGGCGATTGAGGCTGGGAGAGCCGCATATCTCGCGGGGCTGGGCAGGGTGCTCGAGGACAGAGGCGAAGCTTCCTCCCCTCTCACTGGGTTCCTGGGTGAATGATATGGCGTACAGAGCTCCGACGGACGCGTGCGATTACTACCCCCATATGGAAAACATAGGCACGGAGATCCTGGAGAAAGTCCTGGATGCCGATAGGAACTGCGACCTCGGCTCTTACACGGACAAAGACGTCAAGAGAGCTCTGGGAAAGGGAAGGCTGGAGCCCGACGACTTCGCAGCACTGCTCTCTCCGGCGGCGGAACCGTTCCTTGAGGATATCGCGAAGAAAGCCAGGAAAACCACCAGAGAGCATTTCGGGAACGCGGTGACCCTGTTCACTCCGCTGTACGCCTCCAACTATTGCGAGAACCGCTGCCAATACTGCGGGTTCAACGCCTGCAGCGACATTTCCAGAGCCAGGCTCACAGAGAAAGAGGTGGAGAAGGAGATGGACAGCATCGCTTCCACCGGCCTCACGGACCTGCTCCTTTTGACCGGGGAATCCAGAAGATTCTCGGACATGGAATACATCGGCATGTGCGTCAGGAAGGCCGCAGAGCGCTTCTCCAGCGTCGGGCTCGAAATATATCCGGCTAATTCCGGCGACTACAGATTTCTGCATGGGTGCGGCGCCGATTATGTCACTGTATTCCAGGAGACGTACGACCCGGAGACGTATTCCAGATTCCATCTTGGCGGCCCGAAAAGGGTCATGTCCTACAGATTCAACGCCCAGGAGAGAGCCTTAATAGGCGGGATGAGAGGCGTGGGATTCGCCGCTTTGCTGGGGCTCAGGGACGACTGGAGAAAGGACGCGTTCTGCTGCGGGGTGCATGCCTATCTGATCCAGAGGAAATACCCGCATGCGGAGATCGCGTTCTCTCTGCCCAGGCTCAGGCCGACAGCTGCGCATAAGGAAGACGACGTGAAAGTTTCCGAGAGCAACCTCCTGCAGGTTGCGATGGCTTACAGGCTCTTCATGCCGTTCGCATCCGAGACTATTTCGACCAGAGAATCGCCCAGATTCAGGGACGGCATCGTCAACATCTGCGCCACGAAGATATCGGCCGGATCGTCAGTCGAGATAGGCGGCCACAGCGACGTCAAGAGCAAAGGCGGCGGCCAATTCGAGCTGTCAGATACACGCAACGTGGCGGAGGTCAGGGAAGCCCTCGCTAAAAGCGGACTGCAGCCGATTTTCAACGATTACGTGAGATCAGACCGATGGACATAATCGCTGTGACAGACCGGAAAAACTGCGCCAGGCCCCTTCTGGACCAGGTGCGCCTGATATGCTCCGCAGGAGCCGACATGTTAGTGATGCGCGAGAAAGACCTCCCATACGGCGAATCCCTCGCGCTCGCGGCATCGCTCATGGAAATCTGCGACGGATGCGGCATTGAATTCTGCTTGGACGGCGACCCGAGAATCGCAGAGAACCTTGGCATTGAAACCGTATGGATGCCGTTCCATTCGATGGAAAAGAAGAGCCGGTTCAGGACTATAGTATCCGTGCATTCCTTCGAAGAAGGCATACAGGCCTCAGAAAATGGCGCCGATGCCGTCGTCTTTGGGAACGTATTCGAGACGTCCTGCAAACCGGGAAAAGCTGCCATGGGACTCGGGACCGTGAAGCGCCTGGCTTCGGAGCTGGGGATTCCAATATGGGCGATCGGAGGCATAGGAGCCGGCAACATCCGCGCGGTGAGCGAAAGCGGAGCTTCCGGAGCATGCCTCATGTCTGGCCTGATGGCTGCGGAAGACCCGGAAGAAATCATCTCCGCATGCAGAAAAGAATGCCAGAGCCGGCGTCCCATGCAATATACTTAAATATAGCATCAGCAGTCGGGGACTTAGAGGCAACTGTGATCTAGCTGGTTAGGATCTGAGCCTTCCAAGCTCATTGCCCGGGTTCGAATCCCGGCGGTTGCACTCATCTCTCTTTTGATTCCATGTCTCCCATCGATTCCTCGCATGACAGGGTTCCCATCGGAGAGAACTACAAGTGCGCAAACGGATGGGAATGGTTCCCCGACAAAAAGCACATCAAGGCCGATATAGAAAGCCTGATCGCGTTTCTCAGAGGGAAATGCGATTCTGTTCTCGACATCCCATGCGGGGTCGGGAGCATATCGGCTGGCCTCGCGAAAGCCGGGTTCGAAGTCACCGGCACCGACGCCAATCCTTTCTTCATCGCCGCCGCCAGAAGCAGATGCAGAAAATGCGAATTCGTGCGCGGAGACATGAGAGAATTCTCCTCCGAGAACAGGTTCGGATGCGTCCTGAACTGGTACACGAGCTTCGGCTATTTCTCCGACGTAGAGAACCGCGAACTCGTCAGGAAATTCGCTGGGCTGCTGGAGGACGGCGGCATCCTGATAATCGAAACGGAGAACATGCTTGGCTCAGGGGAGATACGCGCCGAGGATATGGTGCAAGGCATGGGCTGGGACCGGGAAAGGAGATGCGCAGTCCACAGCAACACCGCCGACCCCTCGGATACTTGCGTATATGAGATAAGATTCTACTCCGCCGATGAGATGAGAGGGATGATGGAGGACGCTGGGCTCAGAGAATTCAGGATGTATTCCGACAGGTTCTCCCCTTACCGCAATGATTCAGATCGCGTGATTTATGTCGGAAGAAGATGAAGGGCGCCGCCCGAAGACGGCTGTTTGATCAGATTTTCTTCTGCTTTGAGCTGTTGTACACGGCATAGATCGCTTTGTAAAGCATGTATACATCGACTTTCGCAGTAACCTCGACGGGAGCGTGCATGGAAAGAACCGGCACGCCTATGTCGATGGTATCGATGTTGTGAACCGAAATCTCGGAGGCTATGGTTCCTCCGCCGCCTATGTCGATCTTCCCTAGCTCGCCCATCTGCCAGACTATGCCGTTCTCCCTGAAGATGTCCAGCATGTATCCGACCATCTCGGCGGAAGCGTCGTTCGTGCTGTATTTGCCTCTGGAACCGTCGTATTTGGACAGTATAGGCCCATAGTTGAGATAGGCGCAGTTGGTCGTCTCGTAAACGTCGCCGAACGCCGGGTCGTAAGCCGATCCCACATCGGCCGAGAGGCATATCGAATTGCGGAGGACATGCCTGACCTCGACCCCCTCTGCCTGAGCCAGATCCTCGACGAAGTCCCTGAAGAAATAAGACCTCATCCCGGTCACTCCGTCGGATCCGGTCTCCTCCTTGTCGGCGAAGATCGTGAGCGTGGTGAATTCCGGCTCTTTGGTGTCGATCTCGGCCATGAACTCGGCGTAAGCGCAGGAACTGTCGTCCTGACCGTATCCGGCGACCATGGACCTGTCGAAGCCGAGATCCCTGGCTTTGAATGCGGGCACGGCGCAAAGCTCGGCGGATTCGAAATCGGCTTCGGTTATGCCGTATTTCTCGTTGAGGATGGACATTATTGCGAGCTTGACTTTCTTCTGGACTTTCTCGTCCTGATACGGCCAGGATCCGATGAGAACGTTGAGCTGCTCTCCTTCGACGACCTTGGAGGCGGTCTTGGACATCTGGTTCTGGGCGAGATGCACCAGCAGATCGGTTATGCAGAAGGAGGGCTCGTCCTCTTCCTCCCCGATCCTCACATCGACCGAGGTTCCGTCGGCCTTCATCACTTTGCCGCGTATGGAAAGCGGGACCGTGGTCCACTGGTATTTCTTGATGCCGCCGTAGTAATGTGTCTTGAAATACGCCATATCGGCGTCCTCGAACAGCGGATGGGGCTTGAAATCCAGCCTGGGGCTGTCCAGATGGGCCACGGAAACGCGGATCCCATCGATTACAGGCCTCTTGCCTTTGGTGCACATCAGGATGTTCTTCCCGCGGTTGACCATGTAGAACTTGTCGCCGGGCTTGTAGGCCTTTCCGCGAACGTATTCGGTGTACCCGCGCCCCTTGAGTATCGGAATCGCGTATGCGACGGCCTCGCGCTCGGTTTTGTTCGAAAGGAATTCCTTGTATCCTTCGCAGAACTTCGAAGCCTCGTCGAGAATCTCGGGATTCGACTCCGGGATGCTCTTGGGCTTTCTCAGAAGTTTTTCGGCCAGAATCTGGCCTTGAGTCTTCTCTTCCTCCATAGAACAAGCGACCGATTAGCGAATACTTCTAAATTACCATAATAAAAGGGTTCGCGGGACGCTTGCAAAAGAATGCCGCGCGTAGACCGGCGAACACAAAGAGAATTGATCTGGGGGCTTAGGCTCCCCCAGAAAAGTTTCAGAGCGCACCTGCGCCTTTGGCGGCCTCGATGCATTCGGAGCATCCGCAGGACTGTATCCTTGGAAGCCCGAGCTCGAGGAGCCTGAGGACTTTGCTGAGGCATTCGGACATCGTTCTGAGGACCATGTCTATGTCCACAGGCTCGTCCTTCCAGACGTCGTAATCTGTGACGGTGGCAAGGCTGCAGTAGCACATGCCTAGCTCCCTGGCAAGCTGGCACTCTGGGACCACAGTCATGCCGATGATGTCGGCAAAGTTCCTGAACATGAAGCTCTCGGCCCTGGTGGAGAATCTGGGGCCTTCTATGCACATGTATCTGCCGCCTTTGTGGTATCTGATTCCCATCTCCTCCGCCGCGACGGCGAAGATCCCGTTGAGATACGGGCAGAACGGATCCGGGATGGAAATGTGGATGACTTTGTCGTCGAAATAAGTGTAATCCCTTTTCTTGGTGAAATCGATGAACTGATCCGCGATCACCAAATCTCCGGGAACGAATTCCTCCTGAAGAGAGCCCACGGCGCATGCGGATATGACGTATCTGCATCCGAGCTCTTTGAGGGCCCACATATTGGCCCTGTATGGGACCGAAGACGGAGGGTACCTTTCTTCTCCGGTTCCATGGCGGAACAGGAATGCAATCTCGACTCCGGCAATCTTTCCGACCAGTATTTTGGACGACGGCTTTCCGTATGGGGTGTCCGGGCGGACCTCTTTGATAAGCTCGAAAGCATCCGGGTTGTAGATTCCGGTGCCTCCGATAATCGCTATCTCTGGCATATCTGATGCTTATCTGGCATCGATATTTCTATTTGGCGATGGAAATCGCAGCCTATCCTCGTGGACATCCTTCTCCTCGTTGAACGCCCAGGACAGGAACAGAGCGCAGACTGAGATTACAGTCCCGATAATCATGGCGAATGTGAACCCGGACATGAAGACGTCCGATGACAGCTCCGAGATCGGGGTTCCGGATGAGTTTGAGCCCAAGGCAAACATCCCCGAATACAGCGCCGAACCAATGGCCGATCCCAGATAGATTACCAGGGATACAACCGGCGATGCGTCACCTTTGTTCTCCGGAGGCACGCTGTCGACGACTCTGCTCCCGAAGGATCCGCCTCCGAACCCCCAGATGACCCCCAGGAATATAACCGAAATGATCATCGGAATCGGGGAGCCATCTCTGGCGAAGACCAAAGACGCGGACATTATTACCAGCGAAGCGCACGCCAGAATCACATAATGCCTGTTGCCTTTCTTGGGGATCATCTTCCCCACCGGAACGCACATCACCAGCGTGACCAAGGACTGGATAGCCAGAACTGCCCCTGTCGTCATCGTGTCATATCCCAGGACGATCTGCATATAGAACGGCAGAAGATAGAACGCACCCATCCAGCACAGATTTATCAGCAGGAAGACCGCGATGGAAGCTATGGTGGCCGGCCTTCTGAATACCGGAAGCCTCAGGACGGGCTCTGAGACCTTTCTTTCCAGAACTATGAATAAGATTGCGGAGACGGCGAAGACCGCGATGAGAACGGCGGACACCGTGCCGAACCCGTGCGACGGAATCGATTCGATCACATACAATCCGGAGATCATCGCGATGAACAGCAGCGCGGACCCGGCGTAATCGAATCCGGGAGACTTGAATCCGAAGTCTTTCGGGACGGCCTTCTGCGCCAGAGCCACGCCCACTATGCCTATGGGCACATTTATCAGGAATATCCATTCCCATGCGAAGTATTCCGTGAGGACGCCCCCGAGAACCGGTCCCAGAGCCCCTCCGATCGAATATCCGAGGACGGAGATCGAAAGCCCCATGGCCATCAGCCTGTGGGGCAGATACTTCACAGCGATCATTATCCCGGAAGCGGACAGCATGCCCGCCCCGATACCTTGGACCGCCCGGAACGCGATGAGCGCCGGGAATGACCACGAAAAGGCGCACAATAAGGATCCTACGGTGAAAGTCGCGAACCCTAAGACGATGACCCTCTTGAGCGCGCCTTTGTCGCATATCTTCCCGAAGACCAGGATCAGCCCGGCCATCACCAGGAAATAGACGGTTATGACCCAGGACGAATCCGCTGCCGTTATCCCGAACGCTTGGGCTATGTCAGGGAGAGCGGTGGTGACTATCGTCCCGTCCAATCCGTCGACGAATGCCGCCAAGGCAATGACGGCGTACAGGAGCCTTACGGCCTGCTTCCCAGGATGCCCGATCATCAATTTGCGATTGCCCGCGATTATATAAATTAAAGGATTCCGGCGGACAGCCGGATTGTTTCTCAGCGGATGCGCCTTATGGCCTCGAAAGGCGTGGCGTTGATCGCTCTCTCCACTTCGGCATCGGACATCCCCGCCCCGCGGGCAACGATCCTGGCCCTGGATTCGTCCATGAGGTCTTCGGGAGCGTGGGCATCGGAATCGATTATGATGTCGGCCCCGGCTTCCCTGGCAACCTTGACCACATGGCCGTTGGTAAGGCTGTGGCCTCTCCTGCCGCTGACTTCGATGAGGACGCCGTTGCTCTTGGCGAGCTCCGCCTCTTCCAAAGTGAGGAATCCGGGATGCGCCAAAACGTCGATGTCCGGATTCTCGACGGAATACCTGTTGGTGCCGGGCTAAACCGGCTCGACGGTCGTTTCCCCGTGCACAACCACCCATTGCGCCCCGAATCTTCTGGCCATATCCGCGACCTTGGCTATCCTGCATGGGGGAACATGGGTTATCTCAACCCCCGGGATGGTCCTGATGTAATCCTCGCTGAGCTCGGCGGCCTTGACCACGTTGGTGACCACCCATTCGACGTTGGCCATGTCGACGTGGTCGGTGATCGCGATGGCGTCATGCCCCAGAATCATTGCCGTCCTGACGAGCTCCGCCGGGATCAGCTCCCCGTCGCTGAAGATGCTGTGCGTGTGGAGGTCGGCTCTCATTGGGCCCTCTCCGACAGCTTCGCATAGACCATGTCCATCGGAAGGCCGGTCTTCTCGATGGCGACCATGGTGTGGTAGATGAGGTCCGCCAGCTCCCACGCCATCTCGTCCTCGTCCTTATCCTTGATGGCCAGCGCGAACTCCCCGGCTTCCTCTATGATCTTCTTGCACATGCGGGTCTCGTCGTCGAACAGCTTGCATGTGTAGCTCTCGTCCGAGGGGTTCTCGTGCCTGTCCTTTATCACGCGCATCAGGTCCGGCAGTATGGCCATCGTCGAATCTTTGTCGCCGTAGATGACGTCGTTGAAGCAGGACGGCGTGCCGGTGTGGCATGCGACCCCGGTCTGCTCCACCCTGACCAGCAAAGTGTCGGCGTCGCAGTCCGTCTGTATGGACTTTATCTTCTGCACATGGCCGGATTCCTCGCCCTTCTTCCACATCTTCTGCCTGCTTCTGGACCAGAAGTGGGTGTATCCGGTGCTTTTCATCAGCTCTACGGCCTCTTCGTTGGCCCACGCGACCATGAGGACCTCGTTGGTTATCCAGTCCTGTACGACCACGGTTATGAGCCCTTTGTCGTCGTATTTGAGTTCGGTCATCTTACTGCGATCCCCCTGTCCCTCAGGTATTCCTTGACCTCCGAGACGGTGCATTCGTTGTAATGGAAGATTGAGGCGGCCAGCGCCGCGGATACCCCGGTGCGCTCGAAGACCTCCGCTATGTGCTCTTTGGAGCCGCATCCGCCCGAAGCGATGACTGGTATGTCAACCGCATCGGCGACCGCCGCTGTAAGGGGTATGTCATATCCGGTCTTCACGCCGTCGGCGTCCATGGACGTGAGAAGGATCTCCCCCGCGCCGAGATCCTGGGCTTTCTGCGCCCATTCCACGGCGTCGATGCCTGCGGAGCGGGTCCCTCCGTGGGTGAACACCTCCCAATGGTCGCCTACCTTTTTGCCGTCGATTGCGACTATCACGCACTGCTTCCCGAAATCGCTGGCGCATTCCGCGATGATATCCGGGTTCTTGACGGCAGCGGAGTTCACGGAGACTTTGTCGGCCCCGGAGTTCAGAGCGTCCCTCATATCAGACGCGTTCTTTATCCCGCCCCCGACGGCCAGCGGTATGGTGAGGTTCTTGGCGGTCTCCGAGACTATGTCAAGCATCGTCTGCCTGGATTCCAGAGAAGCGGAGATGTCCAGGAATGTTATCTCGTCCGCGCCTTGGGCCTCGTATTCCACGGCCATCTTCGGCGGATCGCCGACGTCCCTCAGACCTTTGAAATTGATTCCTTTCACTACCCTGCCATTCTTCATGTCGAGGCAGGGGATGATCCTTTTCGCGAGCATATCATTCGCCTCCGAATCTGACGCTGTCTTTTGTGCTGAGCTCGGTGTCCCTGACCTTCAGAGCCTCTTTCAGAGCCTTCCCGGTGGCCTTGAATCCGGCCTCTACGATGTGGTGCTCGTCGAATCCGCGGAACACCATTATGTGCAGGGTTATCCCCGCAGTCATAGCGAAGCTCCTCATGAAATGGTGGTATTCCGGCGAGGGGCAATCGATGTCCGCATAAGGCCTGTCCACGAGATCCAGCGAAGACATAACGAGAGCGTCATCCATCGGGACGATCGCCGTGGCCATCCTCTCGATCGGCCTTCCGTCCATGGCGTCCCGAAGCGCCTTCCCTATGGTTATGGCCGTATCCTCGATGATGTGGTGGTCATTGTCGCCGTAGGCGCTGACCTTCAGATCGAAAGATGCGTATCTGGCAAGAGTCTCCACCATATGCTTCAGAAACATGATGCTGCTGTCGACCTCGAATTTCCCGCTCCCATCTATGTCAAGCTCGACGGAGATCTGCGTCTCCCTCGTCATGCGCTCCACTTTCGCTGTCCTTCCGGCCATGGTAACGAACACGAGTAGGAATCGGACGTATAAAGCATATTCACCGGGCGCTCGGAAAGGGATCCAAAGGATGGACGATGGCCAGGTTGGAGCACTCCATGCACATGCTGAGGTCGCCGGTATAACCTTCTAGAATGTAGAGCGCCTTCAGAAGCCCGCTGTCTTTGATGAAATGGCATATCGAGCACAGCGCTTCGGTCACATCCTTCCCATCGGCTACCCTGTCGGCTTCCTTCGCTATGAAAGCATAGAAATCGTCCCTGTATTCGCTCCTGTCGATTATGTCATTGCCTTCGCTGAAGCCCTTCAGATACTGCGATATGGCCGCGCTGGTGACGCCGAACATGGAGGCCACTTGCACCTGGGTCATCCCATGGTTTCTGACGAGCTCCTTGGCAAGGGCACCTCTGACCGTCGGGAGGATGCGGGTGACGACGATTTCGCATGGAAGCTTCATAGTTGGGCATCGATACGTCGGAGACTGATAAAACTTGTCGGTGGATGGGATCATCTGATGGCCGTTGGCGACCACTTCAGAACCTTCATCGGAATCGACCTCTCCATCCTCCAGCGTATTGTCATCGGCCTGCTGCCGGAATGCGAGATGTAATGGACTTTGCCGAGGAAAACATAGGCCATGCTGCCGCCGTACGAGTTGGTCTTCCTTTCCCTGGCGAAGAGCAGGACGCTGCTTCCCATATCGTCGTGATTGATGTAGCGCCTCCCGGTGGCCGAATCCTCGGATGTGGTGCTCTGGCTCTGCCAATTGAACTCGCTCTCGCCGATGGGATAATCCTCGTACATCGTCGTCGGAGAGTACTCGCCCTCTTTCTTGTTCAGAGTGACGAAAAGGAGGTCGCACCCGTTGGCTTTGTCGTAGTATACGCCTTCCCTGAGAGTGCCGATGTCTCCAGCTTTTATTATCCCCAGGGCCGCCCTGATCTGATCGTTGCTGTACGAGCAATGCAGCCGGAGAGGGTTTGTATGGCCTATGTCCACGGACTCCTCCATAAACTTCACCGCATCCCTGTCCATATGAAGGATCTCCCTGAATTCCGAAACATAATCTGGCTTGCCTCTGAGCCAATCTGCAAACTCCCATGCGTCCCCGCTCCCGCCTGCGCCCGAGGAAGGGTGGAATGTGAAGTACAGCATCGAAACGTAGCGATCCATCGATTCTGAGCGGCCGCCAATTCCATCCATAACGCTCAGCATCGCCTCTATCCAGGAGACGCTGTCGATGCTCAGAGCCCTCAGGAACGCCTTGGAGAAAACCTTCTCATCCTCTGGGTCGGGAGTCCCGCCGCGAGCGGATACAGCCATCCCATGGAGGGTGCGCCCGCCCTTGTATATTGCGCTCGGCTCTGTGTTCGCGTATCCCAAGAACTCGGACAGGGTTGGATCCCTGCCGAATTCGTCGATGAATTCCCTCACCGACGTCTCCAGGCGCCTCTTCCCGGCATTCGTATTGCTGATGCTGTCCAGTATGTGATTCTTAGCGATTTCCTCCAATCCAATATAGCATCCCGTCGGGAGTCCGATGAACCCGTTTTTGATTTGGGATCCGACTGACATAGCCGAGCATGACGTGAGATAGGCGATCTGCCTCAGATAGAGGTCGTATTTCGCATCGAATTGCCCTACGAAATCCAGCACAGTAAGCTCGGTCTTCCCTTGCGAAGGACAGAGCCTGAGGCCGCGCCCCAGCTGCTGGATGAACACGGTCATACTGCCGGTCGGGCGCAGGAAAAGCTCGGTATTCACCTCCGGGATGTCAACGCCTTCATTATAGAGATCCACAGAGAAGATGAAATTGATCTCCCCGCGGGAAAGCCTTCCCATTGCGTCCCGCCTGACGTCATCCGGCGAATCGCTGGTCAACGCCACAGATGGGATCCCCATCCCGCAGAACTTATCGGCCATGTATTTGGCATGGACCTTGGATACGCAGAACCCCAGCCCTTTCACCGACCCGATGTCCGGGGTATACCTCCTCAGAGCGTCGACGATGACGCCTATGCGCCCGTCGTTTCTTAGATAAATCTGGGTGAGCTCCTCCTCATCGAATCTGCCCCGCGTGAACTTGACCTTGGAGATGTCGGTGGGATCGGTCACCGCGAAATAATGGAACGGAACGAGGAGGCCCCTGTCGATGGCTTCCGGGAGGCGTATCTCGCCCGCCACCCTGCCGCCGAAAGAAGAGAGAATACTCTTCCCATCCATGCGCTCTGGCGTGGCGGTCAGCCCCAGAAGGACCTTCGGCCTCATCCCGAAGATGCCGTGGTAGCTGTCCGCTCCGGCGTGATGGGTCTCGTCGACTATTATGAAATCGTAGAAATCCGGCCGCATGCTTTCCGCATAGCCTCTGGACCTCAGCGTCTGCACGGACATGAATACGTGGTCCATGGATGGAGGTTCGATATTGCCCGTGCATATCCCTCCGAAATTCTGGTCATGGAGAACCATACGGAAGGTTTGGAGGCTTTTACGAAGAATCTCCTCCCTATGGGCGACGAAGAGCAGCCTGTTGACCCTGCCCCTATTCTCCGGCTTCCCGATGAAGCGCCTGTAATCGAAAGCGGCGATGACAGTCTTCCCGGTGCCTGTGGCGGCCACGACGAGATTGCGATAGGAATGGTGGATCTCCCTCTCGGCTTCCAGCTGGGCCAGGATCTCCTCCTGATAAGGGTACGGCCTGATGTCAAACAAAGGCAGATCGATAGACCCGGAATCGGAGATTTTGGAGCGGGAGAGCGCTTCTCTCAGACGGACGCCATCCCTGTCGGGATCGTATCCCGCAAAATCCTGAGAGTTCCAGCACTCCTCGAAAGCTTTCCCGACGGAGGCCATGACGTACGGGGCATCCGGGGATGTGACCTTCATGTTCCATTCCGCGCCATCCGTGACGGCCGCGCGGGACAGGTTGGAAGAGCCGATGATCGCGGAATCCAGCTTGGTCCTCCGCCTGAAGACGTAGGCCTTCGCGTGGAGGCGGGTGTTGTCGTTCTCGTAGGATATCCTCACCGAGCTGTTTGGAAGCCTGGAAAGCCAGTCTATCGCGGCCGCGTCTGTTATTCCCAAATACGTCGTGGTCAGTATCCTGAGCTTCCCGCCGCTGCGGGCGAAACTCTCCAGGGAATCGCGGATCGTGCGGATGCCGCTCCACTTGATGAAAGACACGAGGAAATCGACCTCGTCGGAAGTCATTATCTCCTTGTTCAGCTCCTCCATAAGATTGGGTTCGCCCCTTTTGTTCGTGAAAAGGGTGCTGAACGACATGGGAGTCGGCGGGCGTATTCCGATCAGGTCCCTGCCGCCGGCCCTGACCGCCAAAAGCTGCTTCCCGTCGCCGGATATCAGGCATCTGGACAGGGATCCGTCCCCGGTCATCTCGATGAGGCTTCTGATGATGCCGTTGCAGATGCTGACTTCCTCGGATATGGCATCGGATCTGCCGGCGCGGTTGCTGGGATGCCTTCCTGCAGATGATTCGAGAGCGCGGCGGACGACCCCTGCGATGTATTGCGAGAGAACTTCCGGCGAATCCTCTGGGGATATGCCTCTGACCTCGGCATCCTCCATGCCCAGCTCGGATAGCGCCCCGTCTATGGACTCGCTGATTACATGCTCGTAGATTCCGTCTTCCAGCCTCATAAATACGATCGGATCTGGAGATCGGTAGGGATATTAGCTGCTGTCGATCGCGCCCACCAGGGGACATCCCATTCCCAGGGGCGGATGACCTCGGTGTACATGGCGAGGCCTACGACAGCTCCCACCGCGCCGCACTCGGACAGGATCTCGGCATCCCTCTTGGATGTGACTCCGCCGGATGCGATGACGTCGTGGGGACAGGAACTTATGAACTGCCTTGCCTGCGCCTCGTCGATGCCCTTCCTCTGGCCTTCGACATCCACGTTGGTGTTGAGGACGGCCGCCAGCGGCAGATCCCATATGCGGCCGAACATCTCGTCCACGGTGAGCTCCGCGGATTCCTGCCATCCTTTGACGGCGATGCGTCCGCCTTTGGTGTCCATGGAAAGGACTATCTTTCCCGGGAAATCGTAAGCCAGCTCGGCCAGCCAGTCGGGATCCTTCACGGCCTTGGTGCCGACTATTACGCGGTCAGCTCCCGCGGATATGAGGTCCTCGACAGAATCCGAATCCCTTATTCCGCCGCCGATCTCCACCGGCACCCCGACTTCCTCTATGATCCTCTTGAAGACAGGGAAATTGTTCTCCTTGCCGAACGCCCCGTCCAGATCCACCAGATGCAAGTAATCGGCACCTTTGTCTGCCCACATCTCGGCCACGGCGACGGGATCGGGCATGACGATCTGCTGGCTGCCGGGAACCCCGCCCACCAGCTGGACAACCTGATGGTCCAGGACATCGACCGCGGGTATGACCTTCATATCCGCTCCTCCGCGAACGCTATGAAGTTCTGCAGCACCTTCTTCCCTGTGGCGCTGCTCTTCTCCGGGTGGAACTGGGTGCCGTAGACGTTGCCTTTCCTGAAGAAGCAGCCGAACTCCTTCCCATCGTATTCGGTGGTCCCGACGCATATGCCGGGGTCGCTGGGGCATCCGCAATAGGAATGGACGAAATAGAACATGCGGTCGTCAACCCCTTCGAAAAGAGGATCGTCGGTCTTGACCTCGTTCCAGCCCATGTGAGGCAGCACTTTCCCTTCCATCATCCTGACCTTTCCCGGATAATAGCCGAGCCCGGGCTTCGAGCCTTCCTCGCTCCCTTCGAATAGGATCTGCATCCCGATGCATATTCCCAGGGTCGGAACCCCGGATTCCAGCATCGCCAGTATCTCATCTTTGTATGGCAGAAGAGTCTCGGCGGTCCTGTCGAAAGCTCCCACTCCGGGGAAAACGATGCATTCCGCATCCTTCAGCTTAGACATGTCCCTGATGACTTCCACAGCTGCGCCGCATCTCTCCAGGGATTTGGCGATGGAATAGATGTTCCCCACGCCATAATCTGTGACAGTGATCTTCAGCGGCATGACGAGATCACCTCCTCGGCTTTCTCCAGCAGGAGCGCGTTCTGCTCGGAATTGCCGACGGTGGTTCTGACACAGTTCTCGGTCCTGCGCTTGGAGCCGAAATCGCGTATGAGTATGCCTCTGCTCTTTAGCCCGCTGACCAAGACCTCGTGGTCTATCGGAGACCGGGCCAGAATGAAATTGGAATCCGACGGGAATGGCTCGAACCCGAGTTTCCTGAGGCCGGCGGCCAGTTTGGGCCTCTCCTCTTTGACCATGGATACGCTTCTACTGATGAAATCCTGGTCTTTGATGGCGGCGATGGCGGCTCCCTCGCTGATCATGTTCAGCGAATAGGGAATCTTCACGCACATCATCATCTCGGCCAGCTTGGGGTTGGCGGCGGCGTATCCGATGCGGAGGGCTGCCATGGCGTATGCCTTGGAGAACGTCCTGAGCACAATGAGATTCTCGAATTCGTCAACCCTGCGGATCATGGAGCCTTCCGAGTATTCGGCGTAGGCCTCGTCAACTACCACTATTCCGTCGAACCTGGACAGGACGTCCTCGATGTCCCTCTCCCTGAAGCAGTTGCCGGTGGGATTGTTCGGGGAAGGCATTATCGCGATCTTCGCGTCCTGCCTGACTATGGCGTCGACATCGAGCTGGAAATCCTCGGTCAGATCGACTTCGAGGGCTTTGCCTC
This sequence comes from Candidatus Methanomethylophilaceae archaeon, assembly GCA_017524805.1. Classification (NCBI taxonomy): domain Archaea; kingdom Methanobacteriati; phylum Thermoplasmatota; class Thermoplasmata; order Methanomassiliicoccales; family Methanomethylophilaceae; species Candidatus Methanomethylophilaceae archaeon. The sequence continues at coordinate 61,720 of JAFXUX010000038.1, read as the reverse complement.
CGTTCATCTTCACGAAATAATCGTAGAGCGTATAGGACGGCACAGGGACTACGCTGTTGTCCCCCCAATTGGTGAACGTCTTGAAAGTGACGTCCAGCATCTCGTCCGAACCGTTGCCGGCGATGAAATTGTCCGCTTGGAGGCCGTAGAGCTCACCGAGAGCGGCTCTGAGACCGTCAGAATACGTATTGGGATAGGAATCCAGATTCCACTTCCCCTGGGCCAGATACCTTTCCGCCGCCGGATTGGATCCGAGGACGTTGGTGTTCGTGTCCAGCCTGAGCTCGCCGCTCAGCTTGGGGTTGTAATACCTTTGGAATCCCTGCGCAGTCTCTCTCATGACGCTGCGGTCCATATCAATCGACCAGCCTTTCTATGGGCATGGTCAATATTCCTTTGGCCCCGACCCTCTTGAGCTCGGATATGATGCGATAGGCCTGATCGGAATCGATGACCGCGTGCACGGCCACTGTGTCCCCGCTTCCGGATATCGGAACTATGGTGGGCCCGCCTATGCCGGGTATTATGCGCTCGATCTCGGGCAGCGCCGATTTGGGCACGTCAGCCATGATGTATTTCTTGTCCTCGGCCGCTATGACGCTGGCGATGGAGCTGACTACGAGATCGATCTCTTCCCCGTGGCCTTTCATGGCTTTCTCCGAGGATATGATAGCCGCCTGGGATTCGACGATGGTGCCGATCTCGACGAGCCTGTTCATCTTGAGGGTGGATCCGGTTGACACCAAATCGACTATGTAATCCGAGATGCCCAGATAAGGCATGATCTCGGCCGCCCCGGACACGACGATGACGCTGACGTCCTTTCCGAGCGAATCGAAGTACTTCTTCGTTATCTTCGGGAACGACGTGGCGATGCGGCTCCCGTCCTTTATGTCCTTGACGGATCTGGCAGGGGATTCCTCCGGAACCGCCACGGAGAGGCGGCAGAAACCGAATCCGAGATCCAGAAGATTCTTCAGATCGTGCCCGGATTCGGCCACCTGGTCCAGGCCGGTGATGCCCATGTCGATCGCCCCTTTGGCGATGAATTCGGGGATGTCCTGGGCGCGAACGAACATAATCTCGATGTCTTGGTTCTTTATCTTGACATACAGCTTCCTGCCGATGTCGTCACCAAGATCGAGGCCCGCTTTCGTGAGGAGCTCGATGGTCCGTTCGTTCAGCCTTCCTTTGTTTGGGACTCCGAATCTGAGCGTCATTTGAATCCTTCCGTCGGTTGCTTCGTATATGCGCGATATAGATAAGGATGACGGGAACGGGAACAGGAATCTGCGGGCCGCCAACCCTTCCCGACATCCTTTGCCGTTTCGGCACGGTACAATCAGCTCTGCTTGGAGTCCCCTCCATCCGATTCTGATTGAGCCTCAGACCTGCGGGCGGAATCGTCTTTACAGACCCTGATCAGGATGTCCGTGAGATCCAGATCCGTGCGCCTGTGCTTGGCCGTCATCATATCCTCAGGGAAGCTCAGGGCGTTCGAGTAATTAACCTCCAGAATCTTCTGGTAATTGTTGGCGACTGCCAAGGTCATATCCTCGAATTTCAGGCGCTTTGTCGGCAGATAGTCTTCTATCGGGTAGATGTGCTTGTGCCTCGTAGCGTTGTCTATTCCCAGCACGATCCCTTTCCTTTCGTTATTGGGGTCCAAACGCGACATGGACATCGGGATATAGCGATTATACAGGCTCTTGACGCCGGGGATATTGACCTCTTTGTTGGAGAATCTGTTTCCGACGAGGTACTTTTTCATCTCCTTGTTCATCTGCTTCTTCATCTCGCAGCGCAGCTCCCAAGCGTTCTCCAGATCCGATACGTAATCGAAAGTGAAGATGTCGATGAACAGCCAGCGGGTCGGGACATTGCGGAGCTTCAGTCTGGTGGAGTAATTGCTGTGGTACGTGAATTCGATGAGATCGATGACTTCGCTCTTCTTCGCCGCCTCCCTAAAGACTTTGAAATCGTCATGGGTCATGTACAGATCGGCGTCGTCATCCCATGGGATGAATCCCTCGTGGCGATAGGCGCCGATCAGAGAGCCGCACGCCAGAGTGTAATTGACTCCTTTTGACGTGCATATCCTGTCGACTTCCCTCAGAATCATCGCCAGCGCCCTGTGGATGACCACGGTCGTCGAATCGCTGCATTTTATAGACTTGAAGATGCCCAATATATCCTGCTCACCGATGACATTGTTTTTCTGCCCACTTTCGACAATGCAGTTGAGCATATGGGATACCGCCGCCGAATTGAATACCAATCTTTCTTCGCCCAGCTCGAGGATAGATATCAATATCGAGCAGTCGGACAGCAGCGACTCCTTCCTTGAGTCGTAATCCCTCTTTTTGCATTTATAATGCATGCCGCTCTTCATGACGGTTTCGAGAGCCAGCGTAAGAAGATACTCTTTATTGACCGCTCTCAGGAGCAAAAGGACGGATCTCGGGCCGTCGGACTTCATCTGATCGATGATGACATCCATCGGCTTTCCCGACGACAGATACTGAAGCATAACCGCGCATGCGATCTCTTTGATCTGTTCGGACGACCTCATACTCTCTAAGACATCATCGATGCGCGACGATGCCGCTTCGACCAAAGAGCATGCCGCTTCTTCCGTCAGATTCGAGCCCATCAGTATGGGTTGCATCTGATTCGTAAAGGTCTTGGGATCCTCTATAAGAGCTCTGACGATGCGGTGGGCGGCCTTGTCCAAGAAAGCCTTGTCATGGGTCTTGCCGAAGAGATGGCACAGGCAGACAACGGATCTGCTGGGAAACTTCAGAATCAGCTTGAATATCTCGTTGTCTCTGATCTCATCTTCCGAGCAATCGTCGATTATCTTTTCCAGAAATGTGAAATCCCCGGATTTGGCATATTCGACGGCATCTTCCAATGGCGGTTTCAGATTTGATTCGATAAGTTTGGCATCCCTGAGTTGGACGTGATGGTCCTGGAGGTATCCGTTGAAAAGATCCAACAGGTTCCACGGGATCTCCTTGAAACGATCGAAATTGGCTGTCAAGTATTCCAAAGCCGGATAGAGCGAAGCGAAATCCTGCGCCCTATGAGTTTGATTGGAGGCCGCATAATAAACCCAGCTGATCAGATTGTCGGATGAGCGGGTTATGCCGTATGCCGGTTTTATTCCCAGCTCTCCGCAAAGATGCATGTGATGCCTGACGTAATCATTGTACGAGGCCAGATTCTCCAGAATGATGTAATGATTTTCCTTGTGATTCTTGATGATTCCGACTACGGTTTTCTGTTTTACCAACTCTTCATGGAGGATGCCGGCGCCCGTCGTTTTTTTGTACATAGGATTGAACGGCAGATACAGCTGCGGGTTGATCGCGACCACGGAGCATGGGAACCCTATCACTGACGATATCAGAATGGCTGCAGTCCCACCAGAAGAAGAAGAGTAGAAAATTACCTCGGGCTGCTTCGAATAGCTTGCGGCCATTATCTTCTTGATCAATTCAGAAGTGATGGTCCAAATCGGCTTGCCTTTTTTGTTCGCGCCGCCGAACCATCCGAACCTGACCTTGTACATCCACACCATCGGGTCATCGATGCAAAGTATGGAATAATCCGTGCGTGCCGCATATTTCCATCTCGTATACATGCCCTCGGTGCGGGTCGAACCGTAATTCCCTCCGGTCAGGGACACCATCAGATGCTTGTCGTCAGTTTTTGACTTGTAAAATGCGAAGTGGAACGGGATTCCCTCGTATTCGATGAAGTACTTGCCCGTTGTTATCGGCTCTTTTCCATCCCACGGACGCTCAGAATACTGCTTGATCCAGCTTTCCTCTTCAACATCGATCTTGGATAAGGAATCGACCCTGGATTTGCTCAAGACTATTTTGTCCTTCATAGCGATCACTTCCCTCCCGCCAATTCTTTGTTGATAACAGTCTCGATCACATCCAGATCGGCCTTTGCCCTCTTGCTGCCGAGATATGGCGACAATTTCAGCGGAGGTTCCTCGAATTTTCCGTTGAAAGATGAGGGATGGTTCGCGGCTTTCAGAGTGAGCGAATCGAATTGAATAGATTTCGTGGGCAGATAATCTTCCAATCTGCAGTCGATCTCGTTTATTTTCGCGGTTTCGATGCCGTTCACGAGGCCGCAGCTCTGATCCGCCTTATCCGAACCGATCAGGTTGGATATTTTTTTGAAGGCATCCCTGTAGAGGGCTGACACCTTCGGATTGTTGACGTCGACATCGCCCAGGTCTATCTTCGCCAGGCTTTTCTTCAGATCGCTTTTGATCGAATCGTATTGCCCGCGGCGGTCGCCGTCTTTGACTACATCCAATTTGATCACCGATATGTACGCCCAGCTGCTCGAAATCCCTTTCACTGTGATGCGGGTTCTCATCACTTTTTTGTAAGCATATTCCACTATCTTCAGCGTCTTGTTGCCTGCCAGCGCCTTCTTTAATATGTCGTAATCCTGGCGGGTCATCATGATCTGAGCGCTGTTGGTGGAAGGCATCAGGCCTTTGAAAACGGCATAGCCCAGAAGGGTATCTGACGCAATGGAATAATCGATTTCATTAGCAGAGCAGATTCTGTCCACTTCCTTCAGCATGAACAGAATGGTCTTGCGCATTACGATGGAGTAGTCGTCGTATTGCCTGAAACTCCCGATGAAACCTCTGACCTCCTCTTTCCCGAAGGCGCTGTCTTTCAGCCCTTTATCGATCAGCCAGTCTATGGCTTTGACGATCATCTTTTTCGCTATGAAACAATCTTTCTCCTGCTGGCAGAGGAACGACAGCATACTGATGTCGCGCGAATAGGTTTTGCCGCTGACTTTTCCGCCGACCGAACTGTCATCATAGCAGAGTTTCGAACCCAATTCCGCGTCGATCATCAGAGTGAGAAGATGGCACTGATCGGTTCTTTTCAGTATCCTCAGGAAATTATTGTTTTTGTCGGAATAATTGTTCAGAATTATGTCGATGGTCTCGTTGACGCCATGTTTTTTGATCCCTTCGTCGATGGCCAGAATGTACTCTTCTCTGAGCCCCAGCTTAATCACGTCCAATTCAGAGTAGAAATTCAGCAGCATGTCACTTTTGGGCTGCAGCTGCTGAATTATGGTTTCACAGGACGCTTTGTCCAAATCATTGGAAGGAAGGATCGCAGTTTCGCCATTCTGATCGACCCCTTCGACATAACCATACCCCAGATACCTCAAATTATCACATTCCTCGTTAGGCCGCAGGTTTCATTGCTTGGATTTCCAGCAAAACATTCAGGGAAATATAATGTATTGCGCCGATTGTTTTTGGCTGTGCCCGGCGCCGGCCACAGATAACAAAGTTGACCGTTTGGAATCCCGTTTTCCGACGGGACACCCTTTGACGATGCGCGGATCTGCAAACGCTCGCCGCGGAAGGGCCTTGATGGCCCCCGGCGACCGCCGTCATTCTACGATCGGCATGAACCTTTTGTCCAGCTTGCAGGAGACGTCCTTCGTTCTGATATACTCCTTAATGCGATCATAGTCTTGGACGTAGTCCACCTCCGCCCAAAACAGGTCCGGCACATCCACGACTCTGACGGGATCTTCGGACAGATAGTTGTAGAGGACGTTCTCCCACCACAGGTCGTACTTCTCCTCTTTCACCATGGTGTCCAGCCTCTTCGAGAACGCCTCCACACGGTCGCCCGAAATCTTGGCCAATCCGACGTACTCGTAGTTCCTCTCTTCGAGCTTCAGCTCCTTGCCGAACTTGGAGATCATGCCGTCCTCCACGTAGAAGAAGTAATCTCCCACCTCGTACCTCGCGCTGTCGGCAACCATCACTATCTTGCCGGGAGCCTCCAGCAGCCTTTCCAGGAGCGGTTCCTCCCAATAGACGTCGGCATTGGAGATTATCACGTCCTCCCCGGGCTTCAGATATTTCCTGGCCGTCCATAGGGAGCCCAAACTGTTCGTCTTAGAGTAGAACGGGTTGTAGCTGTAGTCCACTTTGCAGCCCTTTAGGGAAGAGCGGATAGTCTCGCAGTCGTATCCCAGCACGACCGTGACATCGATCCCTTTGCTGAGCAATATCTCGACTGAATGCCTTATTATCGGCACGCCATCGACCTTCAGCGTGCTTTTGGGGCATTTGAAATGCCTGTACATCCTGGTTCCTTTTCCAGCGGCCAAAAGAATAGCTCTCATGAGATCACCTGTAATTCTCCAATAGAAGTCTCGTGTCAAACTGCTCCATCAACAAAGACGCGCCGTTCCCATCGATAACGTCATACGCATCATAAATCTTGTCTATGCGGACCTTCAGATCTGATATCGTATCGGCCACTATGAAGAACCTGCATACTATCTGCTTGAGCGTGCCGGCATCCTTCACCGTCTCCCCGATATCATAGCTGGGATTGACGCATACCACGCCCTCCATCTTCGATACCTCCTCCAATCCGACGACTTTGGCGATCGTTCCCGGCTCCATGAGGACGGACAGCTTGCATCCGAAGCGGCCGCCGAGAAGAGGGTCGGCCTTCTCCGAAATGCTGAAATCGGCCATCCTGCCGTGCAGAGCAAAGTCGACCATCATCCTCTTCGCGTCTATGCCGCAGAGATTGGCGAAGATGTGGTGCTCCTGTGCGCCGTTCAGCCTATATCCAGACTCGTAGAACCTGAGCGTCCCGTCGTCATCTGCGAATCCCTGAAGGAACATGACCCCGTTCTTGACTCCGATCTTGCGGAACATCTCTCTTACCGCCGAGTCTTCGGATGCCATGTACCCTTTCGTAAATCTGGATGGGAACACATATGAGGTCGGAAGCTGCGCGCTGGAGGCACGCTCATGGTTAGTGTAGCGATCGCAGATTCCCAGCAGCGTTGGCTCCCCGTCCTGGAACGCGTAATAGACCACGACCTCCTGCCCGGTCATGTACCTCTCTATGAGGACTTTGTCGAGCTCGGAAAATGACAGGGCTGATTCGACCGCGGAACGGAGCTCCTCGAACTTGTAGCATACCCTGATGCCGCGGGATCCGCTGCTGTCGACCGGCTTCACGATCAGCGGGAATTTCTTGGACCTGAAAGAATCGACGTCGGCGATGCCATAAAGCCCGCCTTCGGTCGTAGGCACACCGTTTGCGACGCATGCATTCTTGAATGCGCTCTTGTCCGAGAACAGATCTAAGAGCTCCTTCGTCGCATAGCATCTCATCCCAAGGGCATCGCACACCTTCTGATAAGTGTCCATGAGTTCCTCGACAGCGCCCAACATGATGCCGTCCGCCTTTTCCTTCTTGGCTATCCTCACTATGCTATCTATATCGGTGCCGTCGATGTCGTATGGCACGTCAGCGAACTTTTTGGCGTAAGCGTGAGGATTTTTGTCCACGACCACCGTTCTGACACCCATAGACTTGGCCATCGTCACAAGGCCAGCTGTAGCGGAGTTCCCACCTAGGATAAGAAGGCATTCCATGCTGTCTTCATAGTACCCCTTTTATTAATAATATTGTTGCACAATAACGGTTGCCCATATCATCACACCAAATTTAGCCTATAAACTCCCGATTATAATCGCCAAATCGGGGCGATTCTAAGAGAACGAACGAACGCACGGCATCATCGGAATCATCCGACAGACATGGATTGCGGGCCCATCCCGCATCATATAAATAAGATTTTTATGGTGCCTATTACCAACAGGAATTGCTCAAAACACTCGGGAGCTGAGATCTGCCAGAAGACGTTCTTCATCATTCAGATGTTCGGATTATAATCAAAAAAATTACGACAAAAATCGAACCCAGTTCCGCAAGATTTGCTAAAGTGATATGACATGACTGACATCATAAGAAAAGACGCTTCGAACAGAAGCTGCGATGGATTGAAAAAAGCCATCTTAACCGCCGAATCAGGTGATTTCTCCCAACTGGCCGACGAGCTGAAATACTCATATTACACCAGATTCGATCTCAAGGAGTAGAAGGTGTGCGAACTCATATCCGAACACCCGGAAGAGGGCTTCGATGCGGCATGCATGCTTATGCAAAACTTGCCTGCGACTATCGACAAAGAGATGGCCGAACGCATCGTTCCGATTGTCTGCTCCAAAATAGAGGAAAAGAACACGGACAGCTTGAAAGCCGTAAGAAAATTGGTTGAAAGCCGTGGCGCCAGCAAAGAAGCGCTTCGCGTGATGGCAGATTGGATGCACGATTCGGACATCCTGAGCAACTTTTTCGTCAGCAACACTCTGGTCGATATCTATTGGAGGCTGGGAGATTCCGATGACAATTCCGAGATGATGAGAATAGCCGAGGAATCCGCCGCGAACGGCAATCCTAGGGCTATGGCCCGCATCGGAAAGATGTATTACAGAGGCAAATGCTACAAAAAGGATCTGAGCGAAGCCGAGAAATGGGCGATATTGTCGTACAAAGAGGACGTTCCATGGGCCAAAGCGAATCTGAAAGAAATCCAGGATCTGAATTCCGATTTCAAATCTGCCCGCAACGAAGCATGCAAGCATACGGTACGCATGTTTGACCTTGCCGTCGGCAGCGCGCCCAATCCCAAGGGAGCTGCAGCGATAATACCTTCACTTAAATACTTCGCGGAATCTGGCAACGTATCCGCCATGATCCGCATCGCCAAAGCATATTACTAGGGCATAGGCATGGAAAAAGATGCCGAAGCCGCAGAGGCCATGGCCAAACGCGCGGTAGAAAGCGACGACCCTGTCGAGGAACCAGACGAAAGGGTGTGTTTGGGCAAGCTTTGCTGTCTCAGCAGCGACCCTGAAATTAGAGAAGCCGCCGTAAGCCTGACTGCCGGGCTGGACAGGGAGACTTATCTGTCAGATCTGATGGAAATGGCGCTGTATATGTCGTACCAAGAGGGCGACATGATTTCGTCCATCAAGAAGCTTAACTTCTCCGAGAACATGCCGGCATGGGCGCCCAGACTGGTCGAATCCCATAAGGAACACGTCTTAGCCGCTTTGATTGAGAACAATCTCCGCCTCGATTCGTCATACGGAAAACTGATAAAGAACGTCGAGGATCCCAAGAGCTTCATCGCCGAGGATTGCCAGACCATCCTGGACATACTAGTGGAATTCGAAGATGAATACCTTCTGACCCCGAGAAACGCATCCGGGACGATGAACAGGATGCTGGAAGCGTCCTTGGAAGCTGGAGCGATTGCCGAGGATGATCTTAAGAGCATTTTCTCAGCCCTGAGGATCAACAAAAGCGACCTGGAGAACATCCATAAAGTCCTCAAACTGATGTTGAAGTCGTTCGACGACATCTGCAAGGCCAACGGAATCCAATATGTGATCGCCTGCGGAACGCTTCTGGGCGCCTATCGCCACGGGGGATTCGTCCCGTGGGATGACGACATCGACTACTACATGATGCGCGAGGATTTTGAGAAGCTCAAGACTGTGCTGGACGAAAACTCTCCGTTCAGGATACACAGCAGATTGTATGAGAGCAAGGCCGATACCACCCAATGGTTCAACCACATCCACATGAGGATGAAGGGCGCGAACATGTTCCTGGACGTCATGGTGCTGGATTACGTCGAGTCCGCCGACCCAGCCGGATTGCAGAGATATTCCGATTACGCCCACAGCTTCAGAGAAATGATCGATGACCTCAACGAAGAAGACAAAGAGAAAGGCCTCAACCCCTTGGAAGACACGAGGATCAAAGACCTCTACGCGAGCTACAGGGAATCTTTCGAATCAGATATGCGCGGAGAAGGCGGGACCGCCGTAGCGATGACCATGGACAACCCCAGAGTATCCCACAAAAAGAAGATATTCAGATACGACGAAGTGTTCCCGCCGGTATACATGAAATTCGAGGACATTATGCTCCCCGGGCCCCGCGACCCGATGAAAGTCCTGACGAATCTTTACGGGTCTCCCATGAGGTTCCCCGGAGACATGATGCGCAACCATGTCAAAGGCAAAGACTACAATCTGAAAAGGATCAAAGCGTTCCTTGCAAAGAGAACCCCGAAAATATGAGCTCTTGACAAGGACTCTGTTGAAATCTGCCCCCATCGTCTCTGCCGAGCGCATGAGATGGGGGCGCCTTATGAATCAGCCACCAGACCGCTGCCGACCAAGTATGCCGCACGGCCTTGAGTGGCTCTGGATAGATCGGAATCGGAGGGATACGGATGGATGGAGACGCTGAGGATCAGAATACAGCCCAAATGCATGGGACTCTGGACATTCTGCGCCGCGACGCACTCGCCGGCTCTGCAGAAGCGGCTGCCGAACTCTTCGACGCCCTCCGCGCATCCGATGATCCGGAAAGCAGAGAAGAAGCGTTACGCGTGGTAGAGCCTTTCGCGGAATCCGGTGACATCCAATCGATCATACGCATGGCCAAAGCGTACAACAACGGTATCGGAACGGAAAGAAGCGAGATCGCAGCCATATCGTGGATGAAATCCGCCGCGGATCTGGGATCCATGACGGCGGCTTGCATGCTCTATGATATCGCATCCTCTTCGGGCGATCCGGTCTGCCGGAATCTGGCATGCAGATACCTGCTGGAATCCCGGGATCCCGATTCGTTATGCGCCCAGCTGCGCCTGATGTCCGCCCATATCCACGGAAACGGAACCGAAAAAGACCCGGAAAAGGCCGCAGAAATCCTGAGCCGCATCGGGGAGCTACCGCCCAACTGGAAAAAAGAGCTCCCATGGCTTGCTTTGGAGCTGATGCGCCAAGGGAACGGCGCCCTGGAGTCCGCGGAAAAAAGCCGGCTCGACCAAGACGACATCGCAGCGGCCAAATATTTAGGTGAGCGCTCCGCCGACCGCATGTTCTTGGCCCTGATGGAAACGAACCTCAGAGTGCCTGCGTCATACGCTGATTTCTTGAAGAATTCGGAGAGCCCGGAAAAACAGATGGCAAAGGACTTCCAGACCGTCATCGACGCCATGATGGAATGCGGGACGTCCGGCCTTCTGAGCAGCAGAAACGCCTCTGACACCCTCAACGGAGCCCTTGATGCCGCCATTGAAGCGGGCCTGATTTCCAAAGACAACGTAAGCGAAATCTTCAGGTCGATAAAGATCGACGACTCCAGAATCTCCACCATCCAGGAAGGGCTCAGAGCGATGCTCAAAAAGCTGGACGGCAAATGCAGGAAGTTCGGCGTAAACTACATGATCGCATGCGGGACTCTGCTGGGGTCCGCCCGCCACGGAGGATTCATACCGTGGGACGACGACGTCGACATCTACATGATGCGCGAGGATTACGACAGACTCGCAAAAGCGCTGGAAGACGACCCTGAAATGAAAACGAAAGAATTCGTATATCTCAGCTCGATGGGAAACGGAATCAATTACGGCCATCAGATCCGGATGAGAGACGTGAGCCCCAGAGTGCTGCATATAGACGTGATGATCTTCGACGGCGTGAGATCCTCGGATGACGAAGGATGGGAAGAGTACAGAAACTACATAGCCGGATTGCGCGCGAAGATCGACGCGCTGGCGAAAGAAGATCTGGCCAATAAGGTCAGCCCGGTAAAGGACCCCAGAATAATTGGCACCTATGAAGAGGCCAAAAAGAATTTCACGAAAGACATGGGAGGCTCCGAGGGAGATGCGGTGGCTCTGACCTTTGACAACCCCGTCCCCCGCCCGAGGCGGAAACTATTCGACAGATCGGATTTCTTCCCGGTAAAAGATATTCAATTCGAGGACCTCGTTCTGAGCGGCCCCAACAACGGCGAGAAAATCATGGAAGCGCTCTACGGAGACATAATGAGATTCCCGCCGGCCCTTCTGAACCGCAAACATTCGGATTGGAATGATGCTGATCTGGAGGAAATAAAAAGATTCCTGAGGGAACTGGAAGAATCTGGCGATTGATCGCAGAATCTCCCGGAATCCTCGCTTCCGATTGCCAGCAAATAGGGTTTGATCTGCGATAATTCTGGTGCCTTTTGCGGCTTGATCGGAGTGATAGCCTCGATTACTAAAAAGTAATTTTTGTAATTTGAAGCATTAAAAATTGATTTTTATCGGAGGGTCAAGATTATCAAAAATTGGATGGGGGACGCGCCCCCATCTTTTGTTTTTCTCAGAGAATACCTTTGGCTTTCGCCAATTCTGCGTTCAGAACAGAGCCGCCGGCGCCTCCCCTGAGGGTGTTATGGGACATGACGAACGCCTTGTAGTATCCGTTGCTCTGTCTGAGCCTGCCGATGGTGGAAGCCATGCCTCTCGCGCGGGCTGGGGTACCGGCCATGGCGTCGAAAGCGGGCTGGGGCCTGTTCTCCTCGGGCCTCACGATCACCGGCTGATCTGGCGCGGACGGGAGATGGAGCTTCTGGGGCTCTCCGCGGAATTCGGAGAGAGCTTTGGACATCTCCTCGAGGGTGGGCTGCTTCTCAAGGTCCAGAACTAGCGACTCGAGATGGCCGTCGACGACTGGAACCCTGGCGCAATTGGCCATGACCTTGAAACCGGCATATTTGAACTGGCCGTCCGAATAGGTTCCGAGCATCTTTGCCAGCTCGGACTCCATCTTCTCCTCTTCGTGGCTGATGAACGGCACAACGTTTCCGACCGCATCAAGGGAGGGAACTCCGGGATATCCTGCGCCAGAGAGCGCCTGATATGTGGAGACGAATACCTGCTTGAGCCCGAAAGCCCTGTCCAGCGCCACCAGCGGAAGCGCAATCCCGGTGGAGGAGCAGTTCGCGTTGGTCACGATGTATCCGCCGTTCGCGTAAGTGCTCTGGTCCTTTATGGATTCGAAATGCTCGGGATTGACCTCGGGGATGAGGATCGGGACGTTCTTATCCATCCTGTGGGAGCCTGCGTTAGTGAAGACGGCGACTCCTGATTGCGCCAGATCCGTCTCCGTGGGCCCTGCCAGGTCCGAAGGGATGCCGCTGAAAGCGATCCTGCAGCTCTTGGAAATCTTCGCGATGTCCATGACCTCGATGGTCCTGTCGAGGGTGTCGTCCAGATAGACGTGGTCCCTGACTTTGAGTACGTCACGGAGCTTCTTTCCCTGCGACCGCTCGGACGCATAAAGCCCCTCGATCTCGAAATACGGGTGGTCCTCGAGCATCTGGATGAATCTCTGCCCTATCATCCCGGTCGCTCCAAGCACCGCTACGTTGATTTTGCTCATGCTCTTTCCTCTGTAGTGGCCGGGGCTATTCCTATAATTTATAAATATTTGTGCCTAAAAATAAAATAATAATATTCTTAAAAGAATATCAAATCCAACCATGACAGCAAATAATAGGCATGAATGGCATGCGCCCTCATGTATCCCCGCGTGAAGAACCCCTGCATAATATGTGAAAAACGTGAGGGAGAGTACACCTGCGATAGTGGTAAAGTTTGCGGGATATGCATGCCCGAAGAATTCCTGGGCAAGAAAAACGTGAACAAAACTAAGATTATAATATTTACAAAAACGAAAAAGAACTGGAAAAGAGCTGGCATCAGGAAGAGCGAGCGCGATTTCGCGGAGATCCCATCCCACAGCTCTGCGGTGACCCCGGGATGCGGATTCGCATTGATCGACGCTCTGGAAGAATCGGCCTCCCATGCGGATGGCATCGACATAGTGGTGTCTTTCATCAAGATGTCCGGGCTGAACCTGATGATCGATTGGCTCCGGGAAAGAGCCGAAGAAGGAACGAAAATACGCACCATAACGACTTCATTCATGGGTTCCACAGAGGCGGAAGCCGTCATCGAATTGGCTTCGCTCCCCAATACGGAAGTGAAATTCGAGTTCGATGCCACCGCAGAGGACCACATACACGCGAAAAGCTTCATTTTCACCTCTCCGAACGGCAATGGGGAGGCATACGTAGGCTCGGCGAACATCTCCAAAAGCGCCCTCACGACAGCGGAGGAATGGGGCATCCGCATAATGGAGAGCGACTTGCCGGACATTTTCCGCGAGCTGCGGGATGCATACGATAAACTATGGGAATCGCCTTCGCTTCAAACGGTTTCGGAAGGCGACCGCGCCAAGATGGAGTTGGCGCTGAGCAAAAAGAGGATGGGCAGATGAAACTGAAACTCGAGTTGGAAATCAGCAAGATAGGGTACGTGCTCTACAGGAATGGGATGAACCCCGTCCTTACGGCGACGGCGGAGGCCGAAGAAGACGAGAAGAATATCACCTTCACGCTCAGATCGGATCCGCCTTTCATCAAGGAAATCTCGTTCAAAGCCGACGGGATCGCCGCCGGCACGATTCTGGATCTCAGAGAGCACTTCAACGTGTCGTTGGATCCCGCCCGCCTGCTGGAAGCCGCCGAGACGATGCCCTGCCGCGTCACCTTGCTAGCGGAAGGCGAAGACGGAAGCATCAAATCCGAGTCCTGCGACACCGAGATCCTCCCGTTCGAATACTGGCCCGGTCCGGACAGTCCGGAGCTCATAGCGTCCTTCGTCACTCCCAACGCTTCCTGCCTTGCTAAAATCCGCGATTCAGCCTCTGAGACGCTCAGAAGCTGGGGCAAAGACCCATCCCTCGAAGGCTATCGCGGCGACAGGAACAGGGTAGCCGAGATGGCTGCCGCAGTATACGACGCCATCCAGAAGCTCAGAATCAAATACATCGTGCCGCCGGCAGGTTTCGAGGAATCAGGCCAAAGGGTGCGCCTGGCAGATACCGTAGTATCCGACAGGGAAGGCACATGCATCGACGTATCGGCGCTCTACTGCTCCGCTTTGGAATCCATCGGCCTCAACACGTTCATCTTCCTGGTCAAAGGCCATGCGTTCGCAGGTTTCTGGCTCGTGGACGACCACATGGCCGACATAACATCCATCGACAGCTCAGCCATCACGCGTCTGATACGCAACCGCGACGCCAGAGCTGTCGAGTGCACATATCTCTGCGATGGACACGCGGCCGCTTTCGACGTGGCCTCGGAAGCCGCCCTGATGCGCCTGGAGGACACTGAATCGTTCATCTGCGCCGTGGACATAAAGAAATCCCGCCCGACGATCAGACCCCTCCCGACCCGCAGATATGAGAATGGGGCCTGGACCGTCGAGAAGGACGAATTCGATACCCAATCCGTCGCCCCCAAAGAGGTCGGCGAAGTTTACGAGGCGGCCGAGGACAGAGCGCTGACCCGCGTGGACATCTGGAAGCGCGACCTCCTCGACATCACCACCAGGAACCCGCTGGTGAGCATGAAAGTCGGCGCCAAAGCGGTCCCTCTGCTCGTCGGGGACACCTCGAAGTTCGGGGAGACGTTCTCCAAAGGGACGCAGTTCATCCTGATGCCGAAGCCCCAGGATTGGGACGGCGCCGGGATCTACTCGGAAAGGCCGTTCGAGACCGAGACCTACGTCGGAAACTATGCGGGCTCGTTCGGGGATGAGCTGTCCAGAGGTTGGATAAGAACCCCGCTCGGCGAGGCCGACACAATATCCTCGCTCAAATCCATCTACCGTCTGTACAAGAAAGAGATGGAAGAGAGCGGATGCAACTCACTCTTCATAGCCATAGGCGTGCTCAGATGGTTCGAGAGCAAAGCCGACAGGATACCCCGCTACTCTCCTCTCATCCTCATCCCGGCCGAGCTCATCAAGAAGCAGAAGGGATACGTGGTCGTGCCTTACGATGAGGAGACCGTTTTCAACGTCACATTGGCCGAGAAGCTTCGCCAGGAATACGACATAAACATCCCCGGGATAGATCCGCTTCCTTTGGACGACGGCGGCCTGAACGTCGACAGGATCACCCAGAACGTCCGCAGATGCATAGAAGGATTGGAGGGATGGGAAGTCCTCGACGGCGCCGCGCTGGGCGTGTTCTCGTTCAGCCAGTATGCCATGTGGAAAGACCTGGAGAAGAACATGGGCAAGCTCAAGGAGAACCCCGTCGTGGAGGCCATGGTGTCGGGCGGGATATACCACGCCGACCCGGAATTGGAAGCGGACGCGGACCCGTACGGCCTATGCCTCACCGTCCCCGCAGACTCCTCCCAGATCAAAGCGGTGAGAGCCGCCAGCGAAGGGAAGACCTTCATCATGCACGGCCCGCCGGGAACCGGGAAATCGCAGACGATCACCAACATAATCACGGATTCGATCTACCGCGGGAAGACGGTCCTGTTCGTGGCCGAGAAAAGAGCGGCGCTGGACGTCGTCGAGAAAAGGCTGGATGGCATCGGCATCGGGAACCATTGCCTGGAGCTCCATTCCGATAAGACGGAGAAGACTAAGGTCCTGGAGCAGCTGAGGAAAGCGATGGAGCCGTGCAAGGAATTCGACGACTCCAAGCTGGAGGAGACCATCGCCAAGCTCAGCGCCACCAAAGAGAAGCTGGATGCCTACGTCTCCGACCTTCACAGGAAGCAGGCGTGGGGATTCAGCGCGTACGAATGCATCTCTCTTTATGAGGCCCATAACGTCGCCGGAGCCAAAGACCTCAGGATATCCACCGACACCGCGCTGAGGATGAAACCGGAGACGGTAGGGAACCTGGAGGACGACATCATAAAGGCATGCCAGGCCTACGGCATCGCCACCAGCATGTGCGACACGGACGCCCTTGCGACGATCCACGCGGACGTGCCTGCCGCCTCCCTGCAATACGACATCGAAGAGGCGATGGACGAGGCTTTGGCCGCGGCGGACGCGCTGGATGCCGTCGGGCCGAAGATAGCCGCGGCCGGGATAGACGGAGATACGGACCGGACCGGAAGGATCGTGTCGACAGTCATGTCCGCCGACGCCAAGATCGCTTCGGATCCCAACATAGCCCGCATACCTGATGTCGTTCCGAAGATCGTCTCGCTCTCGGACTCCATATTCGACGCCTTCGCAGCTTGGGATCCCAGGGACGTCCGCCAGGACGAAGCGGCAAAAATGCTGAAGGATTCCGGCGAGCTCTCAGATCTGGCTTCTGAAGCGACCGAAGCGGGATGGCTGCCTCCGAACAGCGCCATCCGCTCGTCGGCGGAGAAAGTAAAATCGTTCTGCTCCAAACTGATAGCCATCGGGCCCGACATGAATCGCATCGAGACCCAATGGCGCCCGGAGGTCTACGATTTCGATTCCAGATACAACATAAAGAAAGGATGGCACGAAGCCGACGGGAAGATGCTGTTCAAGAGCGCGGCCAAGAAGAAGTTCATGTCCGACGTCTCCAATGTGCTCCGCCCAGGAGTTGCCTTCGAGTCTCTGGGCACAACCGCAGACCTGATCTCTGCCGTGAACCAGGATTTCAGATCGCTTTCCTCGATCCCGGGAAAGGTCGCCTCCGCTTCCGCTGGGATTGCCTCCGAGAAGGCGTCCCTCTCGGATATGCTGGTCCGCGCCAACGAGACGATTTCCGCCGCCGAAGCAGTGGGGATATCCGCTGACAAGCTGCATGAGCTGCGCATGGCTCTGGAAGGGCCCAACGGTGGCGCGGAAGACTATCAGAGCGCCGTCGAAAGATGGGAGGCCGCCCGCGACAAACTGATATCCGTGATGAAGACCGACGCGGACATTTCGCTCCCGGAAAAATGCAGGGCTTATTGCGAATCCATCCGCCCGCATCTCGCCGGAGTCTTCGACTGGGCCAACTGGAACTATTACGCCTCCAAGCTCGAGGAGGAAGGCCTGGGCGCATCGTGCGATGCAATAAGGTCCGGCATGGACTCAAATGCCGTGGTGAACTCGACCTACAGATCGCTGTACAAAACGATGATAAACCTCTGCCGCCAGGAGTCGGAATCCCTGCGCATGTTCAACGCCTCTACGTTCGAGGGAACCGTCGAACGCCTCAGGAAGCTGGACTCCGAATATGCGGAGATAAACAAGAGCCTTCTGAAATACAGGCTCTACAAGAACGTGCCGCGCAACATTGACAGCTCCATCCCCGATTCGGAAGCTGGAAAAGTTTACAGGGCGGTCAGCGCGGGACGCATGAAGAAATCCATCAGGACCCTCCTGGGAGAGATACCGCATATGCTTCCCCGCCTGTGCCCCTGCCTCCTGATGAGCCCGCAGTCCGTGTCCCAGTATCTGACCATGGACTATCCCAAATTCGATATCGTCATATTCGACGAATCCTCGCAGATAACCACCAGCAAAGCCATAGGCACGTTGGGAAGAGGCAAAGCGGCGGTGATCGCCGGCGACAGGCAGCAGCTCCCTCCGACCAGGTTCTTCCAGAAGCAGATGGAGACCGAGGAAAGCGAGGAGGAGATCGAAGACATGGAAAGCTTCCTGGAAGACTGCCTCGCGCTGAACATGCCCCAGACCTATCTGGAATGGCATTACCGCAGCAGGCATGAGAGCCTGATCACGTTCAGCAACAGGGTCTTCTACGACGGAAAGATGCTCACGTTCCCGTCCCCCAACGACCAGGAGACCAAAGTCGGCATGCGCTTCGTCAGGGAGGGCAGATACCATAAGGGAAGGCGCTGCAATCCCATAGAGGCTGCCGCCGTCGTCGACGAGGTTTACAGGCGCGTCATGTCAAAGGGATACAAAGGGGAGAGCATAGGGATAATCGCGTTCAGCATAAGCCAGCAGAACTGCATCGAGGACGCCATGGATGACATGACATCTAAGCATCCGAGATTCCAGCAGAGGCTGGGGAAGATGTCCGAGGGCATGTTCATCAAGAATCTGGAGACGGTCCAGGGAGATGAGAGGGACATCATCCTCTTCTCCATAGGATACGGGCCTTCCAGGGAAGGGACGGTCGTCCAGAATTTCGGTCCGATCAACCGTCCCGGAGGAGGCCGCAGGCTCAACGTCGCGGTCTCCCGCGCAAGATGCGAGATGGTCGTGTTCTCATCGATGAGATACACCGACGTCAAGCTCACGCCGGCTTCGAGCAGCGGCGTCCGCAGCATGAGGGAATTCCTGAAGTTCGCCGAGAACAACGGGCGCTTCGGAGACCAGGACCATGCCAAGCCAGCCGAAGACATGTCCGCCATCATGGAGGACATAGCCGAGTCTCTCAGCGAGATAGGATACGAATCGCATTTCGGAATCGGAAGCTCCGGGTTCAGGGTTGATCTGGCCGTCGTGGATCCGGAGAACCCGCAGGAATACATCTTGGGAATCCTCGGCGACGGAGACTCGTACAAAAAGTCGGAGAACACCAGGGACAGGGAATTCGCCAGATCCGATGTCCTGGTGAGGCTGGGATGGAACATCATGCACGTGTGGTCCGTGGACTGGTTCTTCAACAAGAAGCTGACCCTCAAGAAGATAGAGAACAGGATTGAGGACATCCTGGCCAACCGCGCGGTGGCGGCAGAGGAAGACGGAGAAGAGCTCATCCCGGACGACGTCCCGGCGGAGGAAGAGCCGCAGAAAGATGCTACCGAGGATACTCCCGCAGACGGTCCTCAAGTGGCACCGGACGAAAGCGCCGAGGAAGAGATGCCAGTGGACGATGCGGAACCCGATGAGGAGGAACCCAGGCGGAGAACGTACGTCCCGCTGAACCTCCAATTCGAAGATGTTCCCGTGGATGTCGCTACGTCCGACCGCGATCTGATCAGGGATATCGCCGGGAAGATAATCGCAATGGAATCCCCGGTGAACGAAGAGCTGCTGCTGTCCCTATACAGGAAAGGCACCGGGATCAAGCGCCTTGTGGGAAACAAAAAGGAAGCTCTGATCCGCAACCTGCGCTCCGAGTTCTCCCCGGACATCCGCGATGATTTCGTCACTTACTGGGCGGAAGGCGCGGACAGAAAAATGCGCACCTACAGAGCGGCCGAATCTACCGCAGATTCCAGGGACATAGATTGCATCCCGCTGATCGAGCTGATGAACGCCTGCCTGGACGTCGTGGAAGCTTCCGTCTCGATTCCTAGGCTCTCATGCGCTTCTGCAGCCGGCAAAGCCTTGGGATTCAAACGCCCCGGAGCCAACGTAATCTCCACGATCGAGAAGGCCATCGACTTGGCCGTGGAGGACGGGCTGATCCTGGAGGAAGGCGGTAATCTGATGCCGACCGAGGAGTGAGATCATCCCAAAAGCTCGTTGAATTCGGCTTCCCAAACGGCGGGGTCATCCAGGAAGGCCTTCTCCATCCATTCGATGGCTTTGTCGCGGTCCTTCCCAACCCCTTTCCCGTCGCGGTACATGCGGGCTATGAGTCCGCAGCACTTGGGATCCGCTGTCTCCGAATAGCGCTCATTGCAGATTTCCCAGGCCTCTGAGCAGGCGCTTTCCATCCCAGTGCTCAGAAGGAATTCGCAGTAGCCCAGCTCATCGGAGCCTTCCGCTTCCCTGTATCTTCCGATCCACTCGAAGGCTTTGTCCAGATCCTTCTCCACGCCTTTCCCGTCGCGGTACATGCGGGCCAGAAGCTTGCAGCTGAAAGCCGACCCGGTCTTCGAATACAAGGATTCGCATCTTCTGAGCGCCTCCTTGTTGTCCTTGGGATCGTCGGAATCGACGAGGATCTCGCAATACTCCCTGAGGTATTTGGACGGCGATTCTTTGGATGCCTTCCTCATGAGCTCGACCGCTTTAGCCATGTCTTTCTCAGTGCCTTTTCCGTCGCGGTATGCGCGGGCGATGAGCGCGAGATACATCGTGGACCCGGTCTTCTCGAAGCGCTCGGTAGCGCCTTCGAAAGCCTCCCTGCGGTTATTCTCATCGTCGGACGATTGGAGCAGCCTGAAAAATTCGTACGACAGCCTGGACGGCCTGACGGCGACCGCTTCCCTCATCCATCTGATCGCTTCTCCTATGTCCTTCCTCACTCCGATTCCGTCGCGATATATCTCGGACATGAGCGTCCAGTAATCCGGATTCTGAAGCTCCTCGCAGCCGCGGAGACAGACCTCGGCGGCTTTGGCTTTGGCACGGGAATCGCCATGCTCCAATGTCATCCTGCACCATTCGAGCTCATAAGATCTGTCCATCTCCGCGGCCTTGGCCATCCATCCGCAGGCTTCCGAGAGATTCTTCTCTACCCCTTTTCCGTCGCGGAACAGACCGGACATCATCGCGCACATCTTAGGGTTCCGAAGGCTGGCGGCTTGGCTCTCGCATAGGCGCGCAGCCTCCGCTTGCTTCTCCGGATCCTGGGATGATATGAGCATCTCGCAATAATCCTCGGCATATTCGGGCGGGTCAGCCTCGAAAGCCTTCCCCATCCAGAAGATCGCACCGTCCGGATCCTTCTTGGTCCCTCTCCCCTCGGCGAATGCCTTGGACATGCGGACGCAGGCGGAAGAATCGCCCGCTTCAGCCGTCGGCCTCACGGAATCCAAGAGGTCCGAGTCGGATTCGCCAGACCTCCACAGCACGTCGAAGAGATCGCATCCCGAAGGGAAGCCGTCGACCATCTCCATCCTGTATGTTTCAGCGATGGACCTGAGGCATCCAAGCTCCTTTTCGCGGTTCTTCTTTACTCCTCTTCCGGATGCGTACGCGTCAGCCAGACGATATGCGGCGCGGATGTCCCCGGATGCCAGCGGCATTATGGAAGCCACTGCCTCCGCATCCGATTCCGGATCGTTCTTAGCCCATAGCGCATCGAAATTCCTTATCAGCGATTCGGATTCGTCCGCAGAAACATACTGGGCATCGCCTTTATACAAGAACGAAGCGCATATGGGCACATATCTGGGATCGTCCCTTTCATGGGCCAGTTGCCTCAGATAACGTTCCCTGTGCGCCCCATAAAATTCTATATCGTAAGTCTCGGAGAACAGGTCCAGCTTTCCGAGCGAATCCAAAGCCAGCATATCGAATGCACATCCGTCGCAGATGCCGCAATTGCCGCCTCCGGACTGGCACGAGAGAAGATGCCTCTGAGCCGGAGCGAAATCGGATATCCCCGCTATCTTCCCGTACCGGGACATGCGCAGCCCTTCCGGGATCAGCTCCAATCCCGGGGAACTCAGACAAGACATGAGGAATGGTGCAAAGCCAATTGATTCCTCGGAGCACGGGATGAAATAGCATCTCCAAAGCTTTCTCAGGCAGAGCGCGATGAAAGCTTCGGCGTAGACGCGGGCGTCCTGCGAACCGATCGGGAACTCCTCGCATGCATTGGTGCGGACGGATATCATCGGAAGCCCGATTTCCCCGGCGACCTCGCGCGCTCTGCTCAGGAAGCATTCGGTGTCATCAGTAAGACTATAGTCATCCCCTAAATAATCCAGATTGCTGGTGCACAGGTGAGTGAGCTTGAACCTTTGGATCTTGTAATCGGAATACTTCATCGCCGCATGCATCGAATCGACGTCGCATTGCATCCCAGAACCTACAGAGTTGCCCTTAGGAAGCGGAGGAAGCAACTCGGAAGACAGAGTGATTCCATCATTCAATTCTGGAAGGAGAATCTCAATAACATTGTGATAGAAATCCTCGGAAACCGGGACGTCAGACTGTATTTCGCACCCTTTGCCGCTGGCGTATCCTATCAGCAAAGCGACGATGGCATCGGCTCTTTCTGTGACCAAGAACGGAGCGTATTCTGTGGGGGCCTCCAGGAATGTTTCTGAGTTGACTGTAGTGCTACCATTGTTTTCCACTATAGTCTTATCTATCGAAAAAACCAGGCGAGAAACCTCTTCCGAATCCTCGCGGCGTATCCCTCTGATGCGCAGCGTCACGTGTGAGCCGGTACCATCCATACTTATCCCTCAGCGCTTTTCCGATTTTCTCTTGAGCCTTATCGTCTCGAGGCCCTTGCTCCATCTCGCAGGATCTTTCTCGCAGGCTTTGGCGGTCCACCTCTCGGCCATCGCAAGATTCACCGGGACGCCCCTTCCGTAGTGATAAGCGCGGCCGAGACGGCCCATGCAGCCGGGGCTTCCGCGGTTCGCGAACGGAAGTATGGCGTCTATCATCTCTTTGTCCGTGGCTGGGGACGGATTGGCCCAGAATATCTCGAACAGCTCCATCGCGGCCAAGACCATGCCCTCCGAGACGCCTTTCCTGTACCATGCGATGGCTTCGTCGGCATTCTTCTCGCAGCCGAACCCGTCGCGATACATGCGCGCCCGATAGACGTAAGCATGCTTCACGCCCTTGTCCGAGAGAGCTATGCACCTCTTGCAGGCCTCATCATGGAACTTCTCGTCCGAAGCCAGAAGGGTCTCGTAATACTCCGGGAACCAGACGAAATCCCTCTCCTGGGCGCGCCTTAGCCACCTGCGGGCCAGATGGAGATCCTTGGGCACACCGCGGCCGTAATGGTAGACCTTGCCCAGACGGCCCATCGCCGCGACGGAGCCGCCCTCTGCCATGGCGCGAACCAAATCCCTGAGCTTCAGATCCTACATGCGATCGTTGAACGTCCAAAGGACATCGAAATACTCTATAGGAGCCCATTCCACGTTGTTGATCACGGCCAATTCGAACCATTTGGCCGACTCGCAGAGATCCTTCTGAACTCCTTTCCCGTCGCGATAAATGCGGCCCAGGAATCCATACGCGTATCTGGCGCTCTTGTCGCAGCGCTCGAGGCATACCTCTCTGGCTTCCTGGTAATATTCCTCTTTCCCGGAGCTCAGGAGAAGGCCGCAATACTCCTGGAGCCATACAGGATCCTTCCTGTACGCCCACCTGAACCATTGTACGGCATCGTCGGTATCCTTGGGATAACCTCTTCCGTCCCTGCTCATGCGCCCTCTGCGGGCTATGGCGGACATATCCTCCGCGTCCAGAAGCGGCTGCAAAAGCTCTATCATCTCGGGATAGTACTTCTCCTCGCCGGTCGCCCACAGCATGTCGAAAAGCTTGATCCTGGACGTGTTGAATCCGTCGGCGATCTCCTGCCTCAAAGCGTCGATAGTTATCGCCCAATACTTCTGGGCTTCCTCGCGGTTCTGCTCCGCGCCGACGCCATAATTGTAGGCCCTGCCTATGCGGGATGCAGCATGCATGTCACCGGCGTCGGCGTAGCCTTTGATCCTTTCGAAGCACTCGGCCACCCACTCCTTGTTGCCGCTCTTCCAGGCGCTGTCGAACTCCTCCATCGACTCGTAGATCTGGCCGGTGCGAACGAACTCCTCGTCGCCCTTGGCCCTGAAATTCTCGAAGACCGGCTCGAAATAGTGGTCGTCTCTCCTCGAATATAGATACCACATGTACCTGTACTTGAAATTGCGATAGAGATCCAGATCGTATATGTTCGAGAAACCTTCCAGCTTGCCCACCGAATCCAGGGCCATGATGTTCCTCATGCATTTGTCGCAGCGCGAGCAATTCACGTACGAGGACGTGCAGGACACGAGATGCCTCTGCGCCACGGGATAATCGGCCAATGCAACTGTCTTATCGTATCTGGCCACCGTCGGCGCGTCGATATATATCCTCATGGCTGGGGTGCACAGGCAGTCCATGGTCAGAAGCTCGTATTTGGACGGCGGGAACATGAGATGCCCCCTGATGCTGAACCCAGTGATGCAATCAACGCCCGATGATGCATAGAAATAGTATTTCCACAGCTTTTTGAGGCAGAAAATAGCGAAGGCGGATGTGTATGAGTGGGTGAGGTAATGGTTCTGGTGCAAGACGTCATCGACATCGGAATCCGTTTCGATCAGGGGAAGACCGATCTCTTCCGCCGCCGCGCGGGCGTTGGCGTACATGCCTTTGCGGACCTTGTCTATGCCTTCCATCCTGTACAGGCCGTTGAAAGCTCCCACGTTGTTGATGCACAGGTGGGTCAGCCTGAATTCGGGATCAGGATAATCTTTCATCCTCATCACAGTGTACAGGGAATCCACGCCGCATGACAGGCCCGTGCCTACCGCTTCGCCCCCTCCGACGCTGCTGGCCGTCTCGAGGATCAGGTCGGCCGCGTATCCGTCGTTCTTGACGAAGGGCGGAAGGAATTGCTCTTTTAGATTGTAATAGAGGTCGTTCGAGATGGGGATGTCGGACCTGATGTTGTATCCGTTGCTCACGGCGTACCTCAGCAGCAATACGACATATGCGTCGCACCTCTCCGTGAGAAGGTATTCGGAATACTCGGATGGGACCGAGAACCTGATCTCCTTCGTCTCGACGGTTTCGACGCCATCGTCGTCCCTGTCCGATATATCTATCCTGCATTTGAGATCGGAGACACCCTCGCGCTCCTCCTTCCAGATCTCCCTGATGATTATGTCTCCCAGAACAGATTTCATTCTCGCTCCCCACGGATGCAATGCCATATCTGTAAGAGTAATAAAAGTTGATACTTCCCAATCCAAAAATAGTGGACTACTTTTCTGCGGAACGGCAACTTCTCTTATAGAACGACCTAGATTCTCCCGTCATGAAAGTGTCCCAGAGGATATCGGCGATTCCGATGTCCGGAATAAGGAAGATGTTCGATCTGGCGGGCCCGAATTCCATCAACCTCGGTCTAGGCGAGCCGGATCTGGATCCGCCGAAGACGGCGATTGAAGGGATGAACAGAGCCGCATGCGCCGGACTCAACAAATACGGCCCCACAGCCGGGATCATGGAGCTCAGGGATGCGGTCGCGGACAGATATTCCAGATACGGCCGTATCAAAGGCGACAACGTGATGATAACCCCCAGCGGATCCTCCGCGCTTCTGGAGATATCCGAAACGTTCATCGATCCCGGCGACGAGGTTCTGGTTCCGAGCCCGGGGTTCGTCATTTACGGCCCTCACGCCCAGCTCTGCGGCGGGAAGAGCGTTGAATACAACCTCACCGACGGGGATTTCCAGCCTGATGCGGACGACATCCTTTCGAAGATAACCCCCGAAACCAAGATGATCGTCGTCACAACCCCTTCCAACCCCACCGGCGGAGTCCTTTCCGAGGAATCCAAGAAAGCCCTCCTGGACATCGCCGAGGACAAGGACATCATCATCCTTTCCGACGAGGTCCACGACTCGTTCGTTTACGAAGGGAAGCACGTGTCCTTCCTGGACAGGCTTGACAGGGCGATAGTCGCCGGGGGATTCTCCAAGATGATGGCGGTCACCGGCTGGAGGATGGGATTCCTCATAGCGGACGAGAGCGTGATGCCCGACCTCATCAAAATGCAATACCACGTGTGCGCCAGCCCGAACATGCCCGCCCAATACGGGATACTGGACGCGCTGCCTGGGATAGAACCCTATCTCGAGAATGCCAGGAAGATTTACAGATCAAGAAGGGACCTCATAACCGGCAGGCTCAACGGGATCGAAGGCATGAGCCTGAAGCCTCCCAAAGGGGCTTTCTATGCGTTCCCTTCCTATGAGCAGGACATCCCGTCAGTGGATCTGGCCAACAAGCTCGCGGCCGCCGGACTCATATGCACCCCTGGATCTGCTTTCGGCAAGCGCGGAGAAAAGCACCTCAGATTCTCGTATGCGGCGTCCGAAGAGAAAATCTCCAAGGGAATGGATATATTGGCCGAAGTGATGGCCGGGCTGAAGTGAAAGACATGGCGAACGATAACATCGACCCCAACGCGGCGCTCTTCGGTGACGACGAACCGGAGATGAGACCTGAAGAGGCCCACGATGAGATGGTCTACGGCAAGAATCCCCGCAGAGTGGAAGCCCTGACGGACCTGTTCGGAAGGGACCTCATCAAATCCGTCGTCGAAAACCCGGAGCTCCCGGAAGAGGCCAAGCGCGAGATGATCTTCAAGCTGACCGCCCAGAGCGTCCTGGACATGATCATGGACAGCCTAGCCCCAGACACCGCCGAAGAAGTGGCGCAATGCGTTGACGGGTTCACCGGCGTGGCCATAGTGAACAAGAAATTCGGCGTGGACCTCTACAAAGAGCTCAACGAAGCCTTGGGCGAAGTGAAGAGGGAAGACGGGGAGAGCGACGAGGAATACGACAGAAAGCTCGACGACGCTTCCGACCAATGGTGGAGCATCCCCCAGCCTCTCCTCAACAAGAGAACCCCATCCGACGCTATCCGCGAGCAGATGGCCAAATACGGATTGGAAGATTGATGTCCAGGTGGCACACCGCATCCGCCCCGGGGAAATTCGTGATCCTCGGGGAACATTCCGTGGTCTACGGCAAGCCGGCGCTGGTACTCGCGGCCAACCGCAGGATAACTTGCAGCGTCAGGCGCAGCAGGCACAACACCCTCAACGGGGAGACCATAGAGTTCGGCAAGCAGCCACACTTCCGCTACCTGACAAGGAACCTGCGCCATGCGGCCGATTTCGTAACCAGAAGCGACATCCCGGCCGGAGCAGGCCTGGGTTCCTCTGCCGCCCTTTCCGCGGCTTTGGCCCTCGCATTGAGCTCCATGGCCGGAGACGACCCGAGCGAAAGATATCTCGTAGACGAAGCTTACAACGCAGAGCTGGCGGCCCAAGGCAGCGGAAGCCCTATGGACGCCTCGGCATGCGTCCATGGCGGAGGGATCGGCGTCAACCTGCCGGGGAACGAAGACAGAAAGCTGTGGAACATAACCCGCGGGAACCGCTCCTGGTGCGTCACTGACATCGACGTCCCCGACATGACCTTCGTCGTCGGCAACACCGGCGTGAGAGCGCCTACCGCCCCGCAGGTCGACAAAGTCAGGCGCTACGCCAAGAGGAGCAACTTCGCGACGGAAATGATCGAAGAGATCGGAAACGTCACGCTCAGCGGATACGAAGCGATAAAGAGGAACGACGTGGAAGCTTTGGGCAGGATGATGCTGACCGACCACAAGCTCCTGTCCATCCTGGGCGTCTCGTGCAAAGAGCTGAACAAGCTGGTCAACGCAGCGATGCCGTACTCGTACGGAGCCAAGCTCACCGGCTCCGGAGGGGGAGGGTGCATGGTCGCTCTGACCGACGAGCCAGAGAAAGTCGCGTCCGCCATAGAATCCCGCGGAGGGATCGCGTACATCATGAAGACCGGGGAGCAAGGCGCGAGATTGGAGACCTCAGAACCCCTCAGCCCCCTGCTCGACCTCTCGTCGTACATCTGATGGCGCCCGCATCGCGTATATACCCCGTCCATATCTTGCGACGGCATGGATGCCTTCGGAGTCGTCAGCGACCTGCGCGTATGGACCGTGGGAGCGCTGGCTCTAGGCCTCCTTATAGGCGAGACTGACATCCCGTCGTCTGAACTGATAATCATCGCTCTGATGATCCAGATGACCCTTTCGCTCGATGGTCTGAGATTCTCCGACGAAGACATCAGGGAGGGCGGCAGAGAATTCCTGCTGTCGATGCTGCTGTGCTATGGGGTCAACACCGCGGTCACCATAGGGATAGGACTCCTTTTCGCGGGAAATAACCCCGAAATCTGGCATGGATGGACCCTGCTGGCATCGATGCCATGCGCGATATCCGTGGTCACTGCCGCGGTTCTGATGAAAGGCAACATAAAAACGGCGGTATCGGCGGTAGCTGCCACTTATGCCGCGGGAATAGTGCTGACCCCGCTGATTTCGTTTGCGATGCTTGGGGACGCTGTGAATCCTCTGGAGATACTGAAGTACATAGTCCTGTTCATTGCGGTGCCGGTGATCGTCAGCATCCCACTCAGGAAGCTGAATCTGTCCCGCAAGCTGAAGATACCGTTCATCGACTTGATGATGGGCATAATGCTGTTCCTTTCGGTCAGCGCCAACCGCGAATACCTCTTCTCGTACCCGGAACTGGCGGTGGCGGTCGTTGCCGCGGGGGCTTTCAGGCTTCTGCTGCTGATAGGGATATCCAGATTCCTGATGGGCAAACTGAATGTGGATTCGGCATCCAAACCGGTATTCCATGTGCTGTGCGTATGGAAGAACACCGGCCTTTCGGTGTCCATGTGCATGGTTCTTCTCGCCAACACTCCTGAATCGGTCATCCCATGCTTCATCTGCATGATCATGGAATCCCTGTGGTTCTCCATGTACACGCGCAGGAGCGCCTCTCCCGCGCCGCAGGGAGCCTGATTCACTCGAAAAAGTGCTTCTGCCTTTCCTTGGAGATGTGGAGTATGACCTCTGCAATCTGCCTTGCCTCATCCTCCGAGAGGCTTACTTCTTCGCAGAGCTCATGGTACCTGCTGATGACTTCCCGCTCTTTCTCTTCGTTCCAATAGCCTTGGGAAGACCTTCTCTTCGCTTTGGCGAGCTCGTCCGCTATTTCCATGCGCGTCGCGATGAGATCGATTATCTCTTCGTCTATGGATTCGATCTGCATCCTCAACTCTTCCGTCTCAGGCTCATCGGGCATAAAACTCGCCTACAGATTCCACTATGCGTATTAACGGTTTTTCTTGGGCCATAGATAAGATGGTTGAGCCAAAAACCATGCGCATTTAGAGCCGGGACCATATTCCACGTTGAGTGAATCATCAAAAGTATAGATTTGTCAATAATAATGCACATAAATGATAAATAAAGAATAAAAACATGCTACCAACATGGAAAAATTGGACAAATACTTTGGGGGATATCCCTCGCAGAACAAGGTCGCGCGCCTTCTTTTCTCTCACGGGATAAAAGTGGTCGATGGCAAGGCCTTCTGCGGGGAGATAGTCCAAAGCGATTCTGCTATAGGCCGCGCGGCCAAAGTCGACAGGAGGGTGGTGCGCACAACCCTTGAACGCATATCTTCCATTCCCGAGCTGGATTCCATTTTCTCCAAGCTGGAATGCATGCTTTCCATGGAGAATCTCGCGCCGGAAATTGGCTGCTCCACAATCAAGATAATACCTACGGACGCGAAGATGTCAGGGATAGTGTCCGGGATCACCGAGATACTTTACAGGCACAACCTGTCGATAAGGCAGGCCGCTGTCGACGACAAAGGCGACAGGGAACAATCCGTGCTCACAATAGTGATCGACGGAACCGTTCCGCCGGAGCTGATCCCGGAGCTCAGATCCTCCCGCGGAGTCTCGAGCATAATACTGAAAGTGAAGGAAAAGGTTTGAGAAAGGCAGGCTCAGACGTATCTGACCGCGGTGCCGTATGCGATGACTTCTGAGGCACCCTGCATGACCGACGAGGTCGCGTATCTCGCGCAAACGATAGCGTCGGCGCCACATTTCTCCGCGTCCTCGATCATCCTGCTCTCGGCCAGCGCACGCGCGTCGTTCATCATCTTGGTATAATCTACGAGCTCGCCTCCGACAATGGATTTCAGGCCCTGCCCTATGTCACGGCCGATGTTCTTGGATTGAATGGTACTCCCTTTAACAATACCAAGAACCTCGTATTCTCTTCCGATTCTCTCTGTGGTGCTTATCAACATAAGGGCGAAATTATCAGACCCCGTATTAAACGATGCGTGCCAGAGCTGCTCATCTTATTCGTAGGCGGGCATAAATACATGCAGACATTCGGCATCACCGAAGCCATTTTAAATCGCCTGAAGATTCGCTGGCTGTCAGGAGATGGAGGACGGCCGACGGTAGGCGCAAGCCAGCTGAGGAAGTTCCCTCCTCCGAGGGCAAGATGGATCGGCGCAAGCCGGTACGGCGAGAGCCGTGGCAAGGGCCCAGAAACGACACAGATTCGGCGCATAGGATGATCCGCCAGGCGGTGACGTTCCCGAAGATTTGGTGAAACGGCGACTCCCCATCGGAGCAAGTTCATACAGCCGGGATGAACGGCCCGCGACCGGCGGGTAGAACGCGTAGTTGAATGCCGTCTGAAACAGAAGGGGGGCTACTACCACCACCTGACGCCCATTCATCCGAACATGAAGTCGCTGAATCTGGCGCTGTTCTTTCCGACCAGCGCGAGAAGATCTCCGTCGCGGCTGTCGACTGCTGCGATCGACGTCTTCACCAGGATGGCTACGATCTCCGGGGTGAGGTCGATCCCCATCAGGGGCAGCGTGTACCTATATCCGATGCTGTAGCCTTTCTTCACTTTCGTGAGGCAGAAGGCGCCCATCCTCATCGAGGAGTTTATGGCATCCAGCGATTCCAAAGCTGTGGCTTTCCTGTTGGCGGAGACCACTATCGCCGATTTTATCCTGATTGTCAGGCATCCGTCGCTGACGTAGACGCCGACGAACATCTGCATGTCATCGCCTTGGAGGCCGAACATCACGATGTCCTTCTTGACGCTGTAATCCACGTCCAGAAGCTTCATGGCGTCTTTCACCGTATCCAGAGCGGTTGCTCCCGGGTCTTCCGCCAGAAGGCTGAGATCGTCCCAACTCTCGAAGACAGAATCCATGATTATTCCCATGACCGACGAAAGCTCCTCGGCGCTGATGTCAAACTTCTTCCACGGAATGGCATAAATCTCGGCGACCATGCTGCTCTCCGCGTCGATCGGGACCATCACGTACCTTCCGAGAAGATCGCCCGCGTTGTTCATGTCGGAGATCGCTTTGCGGGCTTTGAAACCGCAGCTGCGCGGAATCCTCAGTTTGGCCGGCCCGCAGATGAACGCCAATGCCTCGCCGTCGACGTACGCCTGGGCATGGACGATCTTGCCCTCGGATTCGGCTATGAAATTGATGCATCTGTCGCTCTCGTTGTAGCTGTATTGGTCGCAGCCCATGACCCCTAATGCGTCTCTGACTTTCGACAGCGCATCCGATTCCTCAAAAGCCATGCGCCCCGAATCGATCTTTTCGGTGCCCAAACCGCCACTCTCGGTTGCAACCATGCTTAAGGATATCGCTTCTTACAATTAAACGTATTTTCTCCTACCTTTCAGATAGGACATTGATAAGTACTAATTTTGCGATGGGGAAACGGAAGCTGAATCCATGATCCTCAACCGCTGCCCCAAATGCTCCCCCGAATCCGGCATACGCATCAAACCTCCCGAAGAAACTCTCGACGAGGTCAGGCCGCTGCTGAAAAAAGCAGGGCTTGATGCCCCGGAGAACATCACCTCCAAAGACGACGTCGGAATACCCGTATTCTCCGTCAGGCGCGGCGAGACAGCGCTGGGAAAGCCGAAATTCTACAACGGCAAAGGAGCCACCCCCGCCCAGGCGGAAGCTTCGGCCGTGATGGAATCCATCGAGAGATACAGCGCGGAACAGCGCGATTCGGACGAGATAGTCTACGGCACTTATGAGCAGGCCAAGGAGGTCATGATGACCATAAACCCTGTCGATCTGATCCTTCCGCTGAGGGTCCTTGACCATCTGGAAGGCCAGCAGATCGCATGGACCGAAGGGTTCGAGATGTTCAGGGGATGTCCCATCTGGGTCCCGGCATGCGCCGTGTATTACCCATACGTGCCGGACGGCGATTACCAGCTGTTCAGATGGCACACGAACGGCATAGCCAGCGGGAACACGATGGAAGAGGCCATACTCCATGCGCTTTTCGAAGACATAGAAAGAGATGCCTGGTCCATCGCCGAATACAGGGAGACGTGCAACGCGGACGTAGTGGTCGAGGACGAGAATTCTGTGCCTGGCCAGCTCCTCAAGAAATTCGCCGACCAAGGTATAGAGATCCACCTGAAGGACCTGACCACCGACCTCGGAATTACGACGATAGGCGCCGCGGCCGACGACGTGAGAACGAAAGACCCGGAGATGCTCACAATAGGCGTAGGGACTCATCTGGACCCCGAGATCGCCGCCATAAGAGCGATAACGGAAGTCGCCCAGAGCAGAGCCACACACAAGCACGGGTCAAAGATTAACGCCCAGCTGCAGAAAGTGACCCAGGACATGGGCTACGAGAAGATCAAGAAGGTCAACAGGCTGTGGTACGCGGACAGGCCCAAGAAGATAGCCCTGGAAAGCATGGAGAACAAAGCCACCCCATACGTTTTGGACGACATAGAGGTCGTGTTAGGAAGCCTTATGGACAACGGATTCGATACGGTGGCGGCAGTGGACCTCACCCGCCCCGAATTAGGGGTTCCGACGGTAAGGATGATCGTGCCCGGGCTCGAAGTCAGCACCATGGACCCAGAAAGGGAAGGCGGAAGACTCAGCGGGATGTGGCCACCTCGCCGCTGAGGATACCATGCTAGAGGGGATAAAAGCAGTAGGATTCGATAT
This sequence comes from Candidatus Methanomethylophilaceae archaeon, assembly GCA_017524805.1. Lineage (NCBI taxonomy): Archaea > Methanobacteriati > Thermoplasmatota > Thermoplasmata > Methanomassiliicoccales > Methanomethylophilaceae > Candidatus Methanomethylophilaceae archaeon. The sequence continues at coordinate 28,813 of JAFXUX010000038.1, read as the reverse complement.
GGACGGTACGTTCCTGAAGACCCATGTCGATTACGCCAAGCTATCGGTGGCAGACGTCGCGATCCTCGAATCCCACGGCATCCCCTTCGAAGAGGCATACAAAGAGAAATACATCAAAAGGCCCCGCTGGCCCATCAAAGCCTGGCTGGAGTCCCACGGCCGCGAAGACGAATTCGATGCGATATCCAAGGAGATAGACGCGGCGTTCACCAAGGTGGAGAAGGAATACGTCACGGAGGCCGTCCCCTATCCCGGCTCCAAGGAATGCTTGGGGGAATTGAGGTCCATGGGCCTGAAGACGGGTTTGCTCACCCGCGGGAGCCTGGAATACGCCGAAGCCGCATTGGACGTCACAGGCACGAGAGACGGATTCGACGCCGTCATGGGCAGGGATTTCTCCTCATACGACGACGCTAAGCCATCTCCTGTGGCTATGAGGCAGCTGGCCTCCCTTTTGGGCGTCGATCCCGCCGAGATTCTGTACGTCGGCGACAACATTACCGATTACATGTCGGCCCACGGGGCTGGCGCTAAATTCGTTGGCGTCCTGACCGGCAGCGGCACCAGGGAGAAATGGAAGGAGGCTGATCCCGCCATCCCCGTCATAGAGCGCGCCGGAGATTGCGTGGAGCTTCTCAGAAACTGAGCCCGCAATCGGCGAGAGTGTCCAAGACGGAATCGTAGATGCTCAGATACTCCTGCAGCGGGGTGGCATCGTTGACGTTGTAACACTCTTTGTAGGTCTTACCCTGAGGCGCGGAAGAGAAATTCAGCTCGTATTTGGAGATTATCTTGTCGAGGATGCTGTTTACCTCCGGAATCTCCATCCCGCAGGTGGCCGCCGAGGCTTCCCCGAGCATCCTCGCCTCCAAACCGGTGGCCTTGTCGATGGCGACTCCTTTGGCGGATGCCACCCCCGACAGGAGTTCCCTTCCGGATGCTGTATCGGCTATCGCTTGGGCGGCAACCTCAAGGAGACACATCTCTGTGCAAGGCCCGGCCATCGTATAGTATTGGTTGGCGAGAAGGAGGTCGGTGTTGTAATCCAGAGCTGCGGCGGCATGTGCGGCGACCTGCATTGTCTCTCTGGTGGACGTGGTGCCCCATCTGATGTGGATCGGGCCGTCGAGATGTATGTCGGCGTTGAAAGCCGCGAATGAGGCGAGAGTGGTCGCCACGTCGCATATGGCGGTCTCCTCGACGCCTCCTGCATACCCTCCGAACATCGGCATCTGCTCGATCAGGATTATATCCCCGGCGGAATGCCATCCGGAGATTATGTTCAATGCCCCCATGTCTATCTTGAGCTCGTTGAGCTGTGAGCACTCGTGGGGATCGCATATCCTCATGCCGTTGGAACCCAGCCCGGCTGCGAGACGGCCGTCGGGCGAGAGCGGAGTCTGCGGGCCCTAGATGCCCATCCCAGGCCTTCCTGAGTTGGCTACTGCCTCGCGGACATATCTGACCTCGGCCATGGTGGCCTTGATCTCCCAGGGCGTGTTGGTGAGGACCTGATGGCCGTCCACGGTCTCGAGGACCCCGCTGACGATGGCATCCACCATGGGCTCATCCGCATAGGACTCTATCACGGACATGAATATCTCCTCGGACAGAGGGGCTCCGGTCGGACCCCCCTGGATTATAGGCCTTTTCTTGGAATTTCCCACGCGGGCTTTGCATTTGCACTTGTCTTTGCCATGGCCGATGCTGAGTTTTCTGGGGGCCATTTTGATGCCTTCGTACAGCTCATCCTCATCGATGTGCATGACGCGGCCCAGATCTATGTTGTAGATCCCGGTCTCAAGCAGCATGTCGACTCCGGCCAGGAAAAGATTGTCCACCATGTCTGGGTCTTCCGGGACTATGTTGGCGCCGAAATCCAGTTCATAACGATCCTTCATCTTGACTGCGGTGCTGTGGACGATATCGTAATCCCAATACGATTCCTGCACCTTGTCTCCCTCTGTGAAACGATCGTACGACTCAAAAACGTCAACATATCTGCGGGCTGCCATTCTACCTTGTTAGGGCATGCAATCTCTTATTTATAATATTGACACCAAAACAATCATTTTGAGCGCAATAGAACATTGCTTAAATCCATTATATATTAGAATAGCGAAAATCTATTGCCTCATGGAAAAACATTAAATACTGTGCTTTTCAGGAATCGGCATTGTCCGTCTCCTCTTCGGCACGGCTCTTCATAAGCTTATCGACGAGCTCCACTATCTCCGTGCCCGATGCGGAATAGCCGTCCCCGCCGATCTTATCCACCCATTCCTTGCTGCAGGGAGCCCCGCCGAATATCATCATCACAGGGGATTTTTCCTCGATGGCAGTCTGCACCATGCTCTTCTGCATCTTCAGCGTCGTGGTCATGAGCGCCGAACCGCCGATTATGTCGGCAGAATATTCCTTGGCGGCCTTCAGGAAATCGTCCGGAGACACATCAGGGCCCAGATCTATGACGCGATATCCCGCGCCGCGGAGCATTGCGCAGCACACGTTCTTGCCTATCTCGTGGATGTCGCCTTCCACGGAGCCCATGACGATGGTGCCGCGGTGCGTTTTGTCGCCGCTTCCGATCGCCGGCTCAAGCTTCTTTATGGCGCTTTCGACGGTCTTCGAGGCGGCCACGACCTGCGGGAGGTAAATCTTGGCGCTGTCGAACAGCTTGCCGATGGATTCCATCCCTTTGCCGAGGCCTTGGGACATTATCACTTCGAACGGGATCCCCGCTTCCAAAGCCTGGTCGACGCTCCTCTCCATCAGGCGGAAATCGCTCGTCTCCACGGATTTGCAGAGATTCTTGAGGATGCGCTGTTCCTTGGTCGCGGGGATGAAAACCACCGGAATGAAATCTCGGTCGTATTATTTAAAACAGAACATATGGATAGTTTAAAATAAAAATATGATAAAAATTACTGATTACATTGAAAATAGTTCAATCAAAGAGAAGGATGGACCATCCCGCTAGGTCAGATCGGCCTGAGATTGCAAGGTATGTTTCCGTCCGCCCCCCGAACGCCTTGCTGGAATATGCGCAGGAAACCGGGACGGAAATGGGCCGCATGCTGGCGCGGAACCTAAGAGACAATAGAGGCCGGAAAGAAACAGGAAAGACGTTTGCCCCAACCCCCTCCGCTAGGAAGGGGCTGGGTGCCTCTAAAACTGAGATCACTGGGATCCGTCGCCGAGGGTATGGACCCTGTCGAGGACCTTGATCTCTTCCAGATCTTCGTATCTGAATCTCTTGGAGTTGTTGGTGAACGACTTGTCGGCGGGCAGGAGCTTCTTCATGGCCTGCATCATGGTGCTTCCCATGCCCATCAGGCTCTTGGTCATGTTCACTCCGAACCTGGTGGTTCCGCAGACCACGTGTCCGGGGTTGACCACGTCATGCGGATCCAAGACGGTCTTGAGATCCCTCATCTTGGCGACCGTAGTGGCGCTGTGGATGTTGTCCAGGTTCCAGGCGAAGAACACTCCGAACCCGGTGCTCCTTCCTCCGTACTCCGAGGCCACGTCGCCGAGGTAGAAGTTGAATCCGAACGAGAGCATTCCGGTGATCATCTCGTCGTCCTTGAAGTAATAGGGCATGAACAGGGCGGTGGACCTGTCTACCATGACTCCGATGATTCCTCCGGCCTCCATCCTCATCTCCTTGAAGCCTTCGTAGCATCTGTCGGTGAAGGTACCCCAGTCGTGGGTCGGCACTATGACCTCAGCCGGGATCTCTCCGACTCCGAGGTGCCTGGCCCTGAACTCGTAGCATCTCTCCTCCCACTCATGCTCCGATATCTCGTAGGAGATCTTCTTTCCGCCGGACTTCTCAGCCACAGCGTCGAACCACGCCTCCTCCATTCCGTTGTGCTTCTCATCGCCCTGGAGGGTGACCAGCCACAGGTTGGAGACGTCGGGAGCGTGCCATCCGGCTCTCCTCTGGCCTTCGAAATGCATGTAATCGGACCAGGCGACGTGCAGGGGCCTGACCGAAGCGTCGTTGACCATCTCCTGCATCGGGCCGTCGATGGACTTGAGGGCATCGAACTCGTATGCCAGGGGTTTGATCTTGCCCATGGGGTAGATCCTGAAGGTGACGGTGGCCATGATTCCCAGGGTTCCCTCCGCGCCGGAGAAGAACTGGTTCAGGTTGTACATCTGCCTGTAGGATCCGATGTTGTCGAACCCGGTGGTGACGATCGAACCGTCGTCGACGATATAGACGGAATTCAGGACGTTCTCTCTGGCGGATCCGTACTTGTATGATCCGACTCCCATTCCGTTGGTGGAGATCCAGGCCCCGAGAGTCGCTCCGGGGAAGCTTGAGGGATAGGAACCGATGATGTAGCCTTTCTTCATGCAGGCTTCCAGCAGGTTCTTCCAGGTGCTTCCGGCCTGGACCTTGACGTAAAGCTCTTCCTCGTTGATCTCCAGGATCTTGTTCATCTTGGAGGACATGTCTATCAGGATGCCTGCTGCGGTCGGCATGCATCCTCCGAGACCCCAGCTGGCATTCCCTCTGGGGATGACGGCGATGCCGTTGGCGTAAGCGATCTTGACGACCTCTGCGATCTGCTCGGGAGTCTCCGGCCTGACGATGACGTCAGGGATGTTCTTGAAAGCCATCCCCGCCTCTTTGGGGAGGGGAGCCATGTCGTGGCTGTAGAGGATCCTGTCCATGTCGGAGGTGCTCACGTTCTTATCGCCAACAATGGCTTTGATCTTCTCGATGATCGCTGGGGTGACTTCGCGGCTGAGCCTGACGTCTTCCACAGTGCCTCCGAGCATGCCTTCCTCGATCCTCTTGGAGAATGCGTTGGTGGGCCCGTCGCGATACTTGCTGAAGCATCTGGAAGAGGACCTTCCGCCCAGCTCCTCGGCTTTGTCGGCGATCTTGTCGATGTCCTCGGCCGACGGGGATCCGGCGATCTTGGCCGCGACGGTGCTGCGGTCCGGGATGGTGCCGGCGATCTTCCCGAAAGACGCGGCGCACTCGAGGAAAGCCGCCATGTTCTTCAGGGGGACGTAGAAAGTGGTGAGATCGGGGTTGACGCAGTCGCATCCGACGCATTTCTCCCAGCTGGGCTCGCCGATTTTGGTGGCCCCGATCTCGGACATGAGCGCGTCGGTGGCTTCGATATCAGCGTTGACGAAATCCTCCGCGCCCTGGTATGCGATCTTGGTGCATTTCTCCGCTGCGTTGAATGAGATGTTGAGAGGCTTGAGGGAGGCCTCGTGGACCAGCTTCATGTAGGCGGCCTGCATGGTCGCGTAATCGGGGAAGCTGTAGGCGGCCATCTTGATGACGCCGAGAGGCGAGATTTTGAGGGTGACGGCGGTGATGAGCCCGACCCTGCCGTAGGATGCGACCATCGTCTGCGTCAGATTGTATCCGGACATGTAGTATCCGATGTTGTCGTATCCGGTCTCGAAGGAGTCTCCGTTGCAGTCCACCGCATAGACGTTGTAGACGCAATCCTTGATCGTGCCGTATTTGTACGATCCCAGAACCGCATCCTCGGTGTACACGAAATCCTCGAGGGTGGCTCCGACTTTGCCGGGATAGGCGCCGAGAGTGAACCCTTTCTCGTTGACTGCCGCCTCCAAATCCGCGATCTTGCATCCGACCTGGGCCTTGACGGTCATCGCGACGGTGTCAATGAACACAATCTCGGTCATTCCCGACAGATCCACGTAAACTTCGCCCTTCTGGCAGCCTTTTTTCCTGGCGAGGGTGGTGATTCCGGCCCCGGCGCTGAGGATCTTAGGGATGGCCTTGGCGATCTCGGACTCGTCGGCGGGCTTGAAGACTGCGACGTCGTCTGTGATCGTTGTCCTCCCGATGAGGGCGGCCAACTGGCTCATAGCTTCGGACGTGACTTTGGAATTGTCTGCTCCTATGGACTTCATGTGGGTCTCAACCTCCATTCAGCTTGAATGGATAATAATAAAGGCGGGTACAACATGGTTAATTAAAAAGTTTGGCTAGGCCACAGGTGTCTGGAACGAAGCGTTGACAGTGAAAAACGGTTTCCCAAGCGCCGGAATCGCGTCTGACCCCGGCGCCTGGGCCTCAATTCCTGTGCGCGTCCTCGTATGTGACCTGGGAAAGCGTCTTGATGCGGATTATCACGCTGCTGTCGTCTATCCTAGACGGGAATATGTCGGCGACTTCCCCGAGTTTCCTGCCGAACACCTCTACGTTTTCCAGATAATCCTTGTGCTCCCTGTACGGGATCTTGACTCTTAGCCCGTCCAAGTGCAGGACCATCGGTGACGGCCTGAGGCACATGTCTATAGGCTCGTAGCCTTCGAGGATCTGCTTGACCTCGGCCGGATGCACGAAGATAGGGTCTTCCTCCAGGCTCTTCTTCCTGTCGCGGAGCACTTTTTCCAGGGTATCGGCTATCTCCTCGAGCTTCGCCCTCTCCGGAGGCGTCCTCATCCTGGATGCCTTCCTGCCGACTCCGGACACGATGGCCTCGCATTTGTCGTCGATGCCGTCCGGTTTGGGGCCGGATACCAGCACCGTAGGCACGCGGATGTCCTCTATAAGCTCCGATTTCTTCTCCACGCAGCTCTTGAAGTTCCCATGACGAACACTGCGGCGTCGTACTCGTCGATGATGGCCTTCTCCTCGGCGGATATCTGGGACGTAGCTTTCCCTCTTCCCCTTGCGAGACCCATCACGACTGTCACCGAGCCGTATCTCCTGAGCTCTTCGGCGATGTCGCATATGGGGTGGGGCATGTGGTGCCTTCCAAGGGTCGGCCCGATGACGGCGATCTCGGTCCCGGCCAGAGGGACGCTTTTAACGACCCCGCCGATGTCCGAGCAGAGCTTGGTTATGGCTTCCCTGTCTTCCCCGGGAACCGACATGGTGACCATGAGCATCTGCGAGCTCCTGTTCTTCTGGAGGACGACGCCTCCCACGTCTTCGATCATCTCGAAGAGCTCCTCGGAGCGGTAAACCCCTCCGTCATACATCATGACCTCAAACATCTGCCGCACCTCCCATTCCGGAGTGTATCTTCTTGCCTTCGCCGATCATGTCCGGAAGCAAGATCTCCTCCGTCGCGACGACGGTGATCACGTTCCCGTCCATCAGCACCTTGCGGTTCTTGATCCCCTCGGGCATGGACCTCCACAGCGCGCCGAGTATCTCGCGCTTGGTCTCCTCCCCGGAAGACACCACCATGGATGCTATCTCGGATTCCTTGGCGCCTGTCACATCCAGGTCGAAGCGGGTCTGCTGGAAGACGGACCTCCTCCCGTACTTCCCCCAGAGGGCGGACAGCACCGCCGGCGCATAGCGCTCCTGCGATATCGTGAGGTGGATGTTCTCCCCCTCCGCCCTGACGTTGCACACGTCCGGGATGGTCTTGAGGGTCGGCTCCGATTTCAGGACTATCGAGAATATGAAGAGGGGCACGTCGGGCCTGAGCACCAGCTTGGCCCTGTCGATGAGGACCGCCTTGTTGAGATCGCTCATGATCTCGTCGAAAAGGCGCTGGTACGCCTCATCCCCGAACCTGTCGTCCCCTATTACCTCAGTTTCCATGGGAATCCCTCACAGGAGGCCTGAGCTCAGCAGAGCGCCGCCCACCGCGCCGATGTATTGGGAATCCGGAGGCACGATCGGGGCCTCCCCGAGGATCTCCCCGACGGCGGTGACCAGCCCGGAGATCAGCGAAGTCCCTCCGACCTGTATGATCGGATGCCTCACGTCGATCTCCTGGAGCTGCTGCTCGTAGACCTGCTCGGCGACCGAGTGGCACGCGGCCGCGGCGACGTCCTCGAACCTCTTCCCCTCGCCCAGAGTGGTGACCAGATCCTGGATGCCGAAGACTGAGCAGTAGGAGTTCATCTTGGCGTTCCTCCAGTTCCCTTTGTCTGCCAGAGCTCCGAGCTGGGTGACCTCGATCTTGAGCCTCTTGGAGGTCATCTCGAGGAACCTGCCGGACGCTCCGGCGCAGATGCCGCCCATGGTGAAGTTGTCCGGGACCCCGTCCCTGACGGTGATGGCTTTGTTGTCCATCCCTCCGATGTCGAGGATGGTGGCTTCGCCTCTCTGCCTGTCGGCCAGCCAGACGGCCCCTTTGGAGTTGACTGTCAGCTCCTCCTGCACGAGCTTGGCGCCGAAATGCTCGCCGAGGGTGAAACGCCCGTACCCGGTGGTTCCGATGGCTTCCACCTGATTCATCTCGATGCCGGCCATCTTGAGGGCGTTGTTGAGCACAGCTTCGGCCGATGCGACCACATCCCCGGAGGGAGTCCAGTCCTTCCCGATGATCTTGTTGTTCTCCATGACGACCGCTTTGGTGGTCGACGACCCGGAGTCCAGCCCGACGGTGATGCCTGTCTGCCTCTCCCTGGAAAGGAGCTCCTTCCTCGTGACTATGGTGACCAAAGCTTCCATCCTGGTCAGAAGCTGGGACGCCTTGAGCCTCTCTGTGAACGAATACGTGACCACAGGGAGCCTGGTGTTCTCCTGGATGAACCTTCTGAGCTCGTTCCTCACCAGAGCGGCCTCGGCGCACCTGAAGCAGGTGGTGATGAACACCGCGTCGGCGTCGTATTTCCCGTCGGCCAGCCTGACCGCCCTTGCGATCATCAGCTTGAGCTGAGGCGACCTGGGGACGAATCCGAACCTCTTGACGGCCTCGTCGATGTCCGCCGCGGAGACGTCGGGATACACGATTTTAGCCCCGACGGATCTGGCCGCCTTCTCTATCTCGTATTGGACGCTGCTGTATTCCGTTCCGCATGAGAGCTGCGCTATCTTGATCGTCATTTCAATCCCTCCAGGAATTCTTTGGTCTGAGCGACGAAATTGACCGCCTGCTCGTCGTTCTCCGGGTACGTGACCCTGAGAGCAGGGATGCCGCGCCTTTTTATGAGATATTTGACCATGAGATTGGACCTCTCGCATCCGACGCATCCGAAGCTGTAGGGGCAGTCGTCCATGATTATGGCCGCGTCCGCCTCGTCGATTAGGGGGCCCCACAAGGCCAATCTCCCTCTGACGCCGGATGGGACTTCCACACCGGCGTATTTCAGCCCTTTGACGACGTCGTCGAGGGTGACGTTCATCGGCGGCATGTCCACCTCTATGTTGTCCACCCTCTCCTGGATGGCGGCCATGGTGCTGAGCGGTTCATGCCCGAACCTTTCGACCAGATCGAAAAGCACCAGGCTGTTGGGCGGATCTATGAAGACCTTCATCGGCGTACCTCGCAAATTCTCTTGAAATCGTTTACTGAAATGCGTTTCTTCTCCTCGGGAGGGACGTATTTGGCGCCTTTGGCTACCTCTTCGAGCCCGTATTGGACCTTTGCCAGTAGCTCCCATTCCATCTCCAGCTGCGCGTACCCGGGCCTTGTACCGTGCATCGCGCGGCATCTTCTGGGGTCGCTGCTGGGGTATGCCCTGACTTTGGTGAAGACCTCGTTCGGATAGCCTTCCCTGACCCTGTCGCGTATCGACAGGACCAGCTCCCTCGGCCCCTCGACGAGGCACCCGTAGCATGTCTCCTTGACCAGAGCCTCCGCCCCGTACGCATGGATCATGCGCGCGAGCTGATCCGGCGTGAGCGTGGATCTGGGCGATATCATGAACAATCTCGTCTCTCTGGCTTCGCTCATAAATCCGCCTCCGTGACGTACACCGTGGCGTCGTCCTCCAAGCCGTCCATCAGCCTGTCCAGATCGTCCACGAACTTCCCTATGATGTTGGTCCCGTAGGGCTCCTCGCCGGTGGGGCCGTATTCTTTGCTGTCCTTCAGCCTGATGCCTATCAGACCGTGGTGCGGCCTGGCCTGGTTGGTCAGCCCTATGTCCCCGCGCTTGGACTTCTTGAACGGGTCTTGGGGATACAGGTTCTTTCCCCTCATCTCGTCGCCGTAGAAGGTCACCATGGGAAGGCCCTCGAAAGTGAACTGCACCTTCAAGGTCCCGACGGGCTTGTGACTGAGGCCGGTAATCTTCCTGAAATACATGTTGCTGGCTGGGTCGGCGTCAGAGAGCTTGATCTTGAACACTCTCTCCCTCGGGACGCCGAAAGTCTCGACCTCCCCGTCCTTGAGAGCCTGCATGGTGCGCTCCGGGCTCTGCTCGGCGATTATTGCGTCATCCGAGACGTCCCCGGTCCTGACCTGCTTTATCCCGGCGGCCTCCAGGAACTTGGCGCCATCGGCCTGGGTCATGCCCACCGAAAGCGCCCTCGGAGGCTCCGTTGTCACGGCGAAGACGTCGCCGGCTTTCGCGCGGGACAGGATTGCCGCCCCCTGGGTTATGTTTCCAGCCGAAGTGTGGCTGGGCGAGAGCTGCCTTTTCTCCTTGTAGAAGAATAAACGCCCGGTACCGACTCCGCTGTTCCTGACCGCGACCGCCCCGGCGCCTCTTATCGCTATGTTCTCCGCCGGGATCGAGACGTCCAGATCGTCGGAGCAGGATACGTAGCTCCCGGTCGAATCCGTCGCTCTGATGAATCCCTGGCTGGACAGCACGAGCACGTGCTCCGACGCCTCTGGGGAAGCCGGGTCCAGCTTGACCGTGACGGATGTCTCCACTCTGTACCCGTCCTCAAGCTTGAATGATAAATCGTCCGTGACCACGACGTTCTCGGTGCTGGTCTCGGACATCATGGGGCGGACGCCGATGATGCGGTCCCCCTCCCTGATTTTGTCCAGTATGTGCCTTCCGACGGTTATCTTTCCGATGAGCCCATGCCCGGCGCCGTAGGAGCCGTTGTGGTTGTCCCTGGCCACCATGATGTACGTGGTGTGGTTGTCGAACCCTCCGAGAGCGAAGAAGCAGTCGTAGGTCTTGTAGTGGAATTCCTCCCTGCTCACCTCCAGATCGGTCGGAAACGATCCGAACGCCGCTATGTCGTGGGTCACCCATCTGGCGTTCGCGCCGGGAAGCGCCTGTGCCACCTTGGTCCTCCACATCTCCGCCAGCGGGGAGTCGTTGAGGCGCATGACCATGGTCCCGGCTTCGGTCTCGATCTCGAAATCGCTGGTCTCGGTGACAATCTTCTCCTCCGACAGATGCACAGAGATGAGGGACCCTTTGACGTAAGTCTCGCCGGCTATCGCGTTCTTGAGCGTGGAGCCGGCCTTGAGCTTCTTCTCTTTGCCGTTGACGATGACTATCATTCGATACCGCGCTCCGGAAGCATCGACTGCACTTTCGATACGATCTCGTCCAGTTTGTCCTGGTCGCAGGTTACCCCTCTGACGACGCCGGTGACTATGTTCACGATCTCACCCTTGGTCTGGATCTTGTCGTCCGGGGGCATCACGCGGGACGTCTTGACGCCTATTGCAGCGAAGTCCTCGAAATCTATGGGGCACTGCGCCACTATTATGGCAGGTATGTTCACGTTCCTGAGTATCAGCCTGGCCTTGTAGATGATGTGGGCCCTGACGTTCCCCAGGTGGATCAGAGCCACCTTGTATTGCTGGATCCTCTCGACCTCGATCGGATCGAGGCCGAAGCAGGAACCCGTAGTCATGTCCGGCGCGTCGGCGGGCACTCCCGAACCGGCGTTCACCACCAGGACGCTCGTATCTATCCCTTCCTCGCGGAGCGCATAGGTGATCTCGCAGACGGGTTTGGTGATGTGCCTCCTTCCGGGACCCATCGCTATGGCCACCACGTCCCTCCCGGACTCGGAGATGGTCGCCCTCTGAGCAAGTCCGCCTCCGACTCCGAGACCCATCGATTCCCTGCACTCAACGAAGCTGAGATGCCTTCCCATCTTCTGCTTCAATTTCATTCACCTTCGGGCACAGGCTCCATGTTGAACTCCTCTAGGATGTCCTCTGGGTTCCCAATGGATACGACCGTCCCGTTCTTCATGAAGGCGGCGCGGTCGCAGCAGTTCATAACGAAATCCATGTCGTGGCTGACGACGATGAAAGTCTCTCCTAAGGTCTCCCTCGCCCTTACCACGGATTTCGCCACAATCGTCTTGGTTATCGGGTCCATCGTTCCGGTGGGCTCGTCGAGGATGATTATGCGCGGCTCTTTGATCAGAACCTGGGCGAAGGCTATCCTCTGGCATTCTCCCACCGAGAGAGAATCGGGATATGAGTAGAGAGTTTTCTCGACGGTTTCCTTGGGGAATCCCACGCTGGTCAGGACCTGTATAGCTTTTACTTTGGCGAGCTCCGCGGGCATCTTCATACCTATGCAGGTGGTCAGGTTCTGAAGGACGGTGTCGAAGGGATACAGCGTGTATTCCTGGTGGAGGACGCCGATGTAAGGTGTGGCCCTTCCTTTTCCTGCGAAACCGCTCTCGGACATGTCCACCCAGTCGTCGCCTATCTTTATCTTGACGGTTCCCGAGGTGGCCGGGGTCATTCCCGCAATCATGCGCGAGGTCGTAGTCTTCCCCGCCCCTGAATAACCTATGAGAGCGAAGACTTCCCTCTCCTTGATGTCGAATGATACGCCGTCGACGGCTTTGACGACTCCTCTGACGACAGAGAAATAGTGCTTCTTGGCGTTGTCCAGGACGATTATGGGCTCGCCGAGCTTTCCGACGGCCTGCTTCTCGAAATGGTAGTCCTTCATGAAGAGGTCGGTGACCTCCTTGGGGTTGCCCTGCTTGACGACGTTCCCGGCCTCCAGCAGAATAGCCTCGTCCGCCATCCTGGTTATGGCCTCAGGCCAGTGGGACGCGAACACCATGCAGATGTTCATCTTGCGGACGTAATCGATGAGACCCTGGTGGACCGTCTCGGCGGTGGTGGGGTCGAGAGTTCCGGTGGGCTCGTCGGCCAGGAAGAACAGAGGCTCCTTGGCGAGCTGCCTGGCCATGACCACGCGCTGCTTCTCCCCTCCGGACAGGTCCCTGGCTATGTGGGTCGTCCTGTGGGTCATGTTGACCATCTCGATCATCTCGATGGCGCGCCTGACCCTTCTGTCACCTTCGTAATCCGGGGTGACGGCTTCCATGACGTTCTCGATGACCGTCTTGTCTCCGAACAGGGCGAAGGTCCTCTGAAGCATGATGGCGATATGGGATTTCACCGCCGATCTGAGCGGATCATCCTCTTTCAGCGACCAATAATCCACCGCCAGCTTCTCCGTTTCCCCGCCGCATTTGACGCAGGGAACACCCTTTAACGGAAGATCGAGGTCGCCGCATTTCTTGCAGCGGTTGACGTGGTATATCACGCGGCCAGAGTCCGGGGCGTATTCGTCGCTGCCTCTGAGCATATGGATCAGAACGCTCTTTCCGGCCGCGCTCTTCCCGACCAAACCGAGTATCTTCCCCGTGGAAAGCTTGGCGCTGACATTCTTCAGTACTAACCTTCCGTCGAAGGATTTGGAGACGTTCTCGATTTCAAGAAGGTCGACAGATTCTTGAGCCATGCCGTTCCGTAAATCCTCTGCCAATAAATAGTATATGAATCGAAGCCCCGACGGGAAGCGATACACCCATCATACTTATCCGATGCCGTACTGTCCGAATATACATCCAGACACTCAAAACTATTTAAATTGGATGAAAGATATATCCATATGACCCCTGGACCAGCCAAATCCGGCGGACCGCTGCCGAAATTCAGCGATTACCATATCTGGAAGGCTATCGAAACCCTCGACAGCAGGAATACCATCGGAAGGAAAAAACTGGCAGAGCTCCTCGGCATCGGCGAAGGGAGCACCAGATCCATCATCTCCATAATGCAGGAGCAGGGAATGGTGACGATCGGGAAGAGCGGCATTCTGCTCACCGCCAAAGGTCTGGAATTCAAGAAGAAGACCCACATGGACATCTCCGCAGACGTGGACGCCGAAGGCCTGACCGGCGGGGATGCCAACGTGGCCGTCCGCATACCGAAGATGGCCAGAAACGTGAAATACGGATGCGAGGAGAAGGGCGCGGCCAAAAAAGAGGGGTCGGCAGGAGCCACCACCCTTACCTACTCCGGCGGGAAGCTGTCTTTGCCAGGCTCCGATGCCACGCTGGACGCCAGAACGGAGGAAAGCATAAGGTCCAGTTTCCAGCTGAAAAGCGACGACGTCATCATAATAGGCACCGGGCCGACTTTGGAAGCGGCGGAGATCGCGGCGGTCAACGCCGGGCTGGCCATGATGGGAGGGATGAGATTCGGCCGCGAATTGGAAGATATATTGTCGTCGCGCAGCTCGGGCAGCGAGCTTATCTCCCTTGCGTTCGCCATCCACGACTTGGTGGGAGGGCTCCCGGTATGCGCCAAAAGCAGGGACAATCTGGGGATAAGGATCGAGAACGGAAAGGTCATAGACAACGCGTACACCGGCCAGGTTTTGGAGGAAGTGATCAGCGCCGGAACCACCATACGCAAGATTGCAGTCTCCGGGCCTTACAAAGGCATCAGAGTCATCGTCACCCCGATCGAACTGGACAACCGCATCATCGCGGCCATAGGCGTGGTCGACATAAGATCCATGGCCGGCGTGAACAACCTCATAAGACTGAGGAATGACGACAATGAATAAGACGTGCAGATTGGTGGTGGACGCAGGGGTGTGCAAAAAACGCACGCTGGTGACCGCCGAGGAGGACATGGGCATGGTCCGCGTGGACATAAAAAGCGAATGCCCGAACGTTCTGAGGCTCTCCTGGGGATTGCAGCCTATCAGCGCATTCTCCGAGGTGGAAGCCAAGATCTCCGAATCGGAAATATACAGGCTCGCGGAAGAGACCATCCCCCACGCGGCCTGCCCGGTGATGGCCGGAATAATAAAAGCGATAGAAGTCGCCGGCGGCCTCGGTCTGAAGCGCGATTGCGCCATACATTTCCTCGAAGACGGCGAAACTTCGGACATCAAATGAAAGGAAAACCGAAGAATCCACAATTATGCGCAATGCGTTGGATTGCATACTTTTTTTAACGTCTAAATACATCAAGTGGAACCATGACAGCGGATCCGGACGCACCGGGCGACGAACAGCTCGAAATAATACGCGGGCTGAGAGGAGTCATCCATGCCTTCTATCTCGACAAGGAGATTCTCTCTGAGCTCGAGAAAGAGGAGGCAAAAGTCCGTGCGATGGGCAACATCGAAGTGGACAATCAGGGATTCAAACAGGCTCTGGAGCGCGACAGCGTCATCTGCATAGTCAAGGATCCCAGATTCAGACCTCCGCCAGAACCCACGGTCATCCTCGTCTCCGGGGAGGGCAACGTCATAGGCGAAGAGGTATTCCCTTTCACCGCGAGCAAGTACACTTCCAGAGACGATGTCGTGTGGCTGTCCGACGGATTCGTGCTGTTCCCCACGGTGCAGGCCAGCGGAGGAGAGCAGTTCGTCATGCCTCCCGTTTCGTTCCCGGAACTGAACGAAAGCAACGGTTGCAAGAACGTAGTCTCCTGCAGTCCGGCGCCCACCAGCGACCTCATGATCAAAAAACACTACGGGCTAGTTGACAACCCGAAGCTCGCGTCCGTCCTGGTGGCTTTCGACAGACTGTGAAACCTGGGCCGTATCCCAGGGCCTTCTTTTGAATACCCTTTAATACGGACATCCAGTTGACGGCGCATGGCCCTCAACGTCGTCGAAGAGCTCATCGGCATCAGAAAGCTGTGCGTAAGCTGCCGCGCATGCGAGAACGTGTGCGAGAAAGGCGCTATCACTCTGGCTACCGACAATGTGGGGTTCCTGAGGTCCTCCGTCGACGAAAGCAAATGCATCAGATGCGGAAGATGCTCGGAAATCTGCCCCCTTATATCCCCTCTCCCGGAAATCAAGAGGAGACAGGATTACTATGCGTTCAGGGCCAACGCCGAGATAGCGAGCACGAGCTCTTCCGGAGGTGCGTTCCCGATCCTCGCCGATTGGATGCTCGCCCGCGGCGGATACGTGTGCGGAGTCATCCTGGAAAATGGCGTGAACGCCGTATACGCGATCACAAAAGACAAGGATATCGTCCAGAAGATGCGCGGACCCAAATACGCCCCCAGCGACATGGGGCACATCTACGGCGAAATCAAGAAGAAACTGGACGAGGGCGAAGATGTCCTCTTCGTCGGGATGCCGTGCCATGTGCACGCCCTCCACAACATAGTCGGGGACGACCCCCATCTTTTCACCGCGGACATCGTGTGCACCGGCCAGCCTTCGCCGATGATATACAGCAAGTACATCGAAGAGCTGTCCGCGGAGAAGCCGATCACGTCCATGGATTTCAATCCCAGGGGCCAGCCCAAAGGCTCCCTGGCCATAATGTACGCAGACGGAACCTTCAGAATGTCCGTCTACGATCCGTTCGTCAGGGCATGCAACGCCAGCCTCATCATCAACCAAGGGTGCGCCGCATGCAGGTTCATAGACAGCAGGCCCGGAGACATAACTCTCGGAGACCTCATGGGAAGCGACAAAGTCGCGGGAAGCGCCGCAGGGACCCTCAGCCTGGTGATGGTGAACTCCCAAAAGGGAGCCGCCATGGCGTTCGACATGAACGATTCCGCCGATTTCGCCGAGAGGATACCCAAGCCTAATTTCGAGGAGAACCCAGGCCTGAAGCATGAGCGCAGATTGCATCTGGGATGGATCAGGATGGTGCACTTCCTTCAGCGCGGGCACCCGGTCGCCAAATCGATAGATTACTGCCTCAGATGGAAGTTCGACGTCGGCATAACAGGATTCTGGCGCGTCCTGAATTTCGGCGGGGAGCTCACGTACTACGCCCTGTACCACATCATAATGGACATGGGTTTGGAGCCGCTCATGATCGAATCCAGAAGGAAATCGAAAAGGAACGCCCCGCCGAACCCCCCTCTGCTGGCGACGAAATACCCGTTCTACAACATCGCCAGATGGTATGAAACGAAAGAGGAGCAGGAAGAGCTCAACAACAGGGTCGACAATTTCATAGTCGGATCCGATCAGGTGTGGAACAGGCGCTTCATCACCCAGGACATCCTGGAATGCTACACCCTGGATTTCGTCCACGACGAGAAAAACAAGATTGCAATAGCTTCATCATTCGGTACGGACAGATTCGAAGGCACCGACGAGGAGAGAGAATCCTTCGCCGCTCTGCTGAGAAGGTTCAACCACCTCTCCGTGCGTGAGAGCTCTGCCGTGGAGCTTTGCAAAGAGCTCGGCGCTGAGGCGGAGATAATCATCGATCCCGTCATGCTCTGCGACGTGAAGCACTTCGAGGCTCTTTCAGACGCCTCGCAGATGCGCTATCCGAAGCAATACGCATTCAACTACATGATGCACCCGGTCAACTTCGAAGGCATGGAGAAAATCTACGAAGCGCTGGGATACGGCCCTGTAACCGCCGGAAACGCGTCATCGGACTTCAACGAAAGGATTGACTACCCCAGGACTTCCGTGGGGACCGTCGAAAACTGGATGAAGGGCATCAAGAACTCGTCTTTCGTCGTCACCGATTCCTTCCACGGGACCGTGTTCTCCATCCTGTTCAGAAAGCCGTTCGTGACTCTGATAGGGAACTGGAACGAAGGCTCTGGGGTCGGCAGGATAACCACCCTGCTCACGACGCTGGGCCTCGAAGAGCGCATATGCAAGACGTCCCAGGATGCAATAGAATCCGGGGTCCTGTTCGCTCCCATCGATTACGACGAAGTCCACAGGAAACTGGATAAAGAACGCGAAGTGGGAATGGCGTGGGTTAAGAACGCTTTGAACATGAGCTGAAAGGGAGGGCCCGACGCAACAGAAGCATCGGGCCGGGCCCCATCATTCGATGTTCAAAGCCATCCTCAGCCATTGGATGTCCTTTTCCTTCAGTTCGTTGAGGGCTTTGTGGATAGGCTCGTAATCGATCTCCCTCTCCATCACATCGGTGGCGAGGGCCTCGTCGACCGTCTTGAATAGGCGGTCCTCCAAGCCGAATTTGTTGAGCAGAGTCTCCAGCCTGGTCAGTCCGCCTGTCTTGTCCAGATTGCCGTGCAGGACGACGAAGGGCTTCCTGAACAGAATCGAGAACACGGTCGCGTGGAAGGAATCCGTCAGGACGAAGGACGAGTTCTTGATGCACTTGACCCAATCGCTCACCGAATGCGTGTTGATGGCCAGGAGATCCTCGTTCCTGGGGTCCAGCAGATAGTTCAGGATCGTAACCGGCCCGTATCCCAGTTTGCTGTAGAATCTGTCCATGCCCTCGAAAATCTCGGGGTGCATCACGTAGTTGAAGACGTATTTGCCGGGGAACACGTGTTCGTTATTGCTTATAAGCTCGTCGAAGTGCTTCGTATCGCAGAGCATGACAGGGTCCAGGATTACGTAGGCTTCCTTTCCGAATTCCTCGATAATGTCTTTGGCCTGGCTCTCGCGCACGGATATGTGGTTGAACCTTCTGATCAGCTTCCCGAAGCGCTCAGTCTCCTCCTCATTACCTTCGTACCTGTCCGTTCCGAACGATGCCGCTATGGCGACTTTGTTCCTCCAATCTGCGACGAAATCCAGCGCATAGCATTCGATCGAGCTCTGGGAGACGAAACGGCGGTTCCAGACCTGGTCCGATCCGACCACGAAATTGGTCACGCGAAGGTTGATCTCGTTCTCCTCCTCCATAGTGGGGTACCATCTGGCCTTGGCATAGAACGGATATACGCCCTTCAGCAGCTTGGGGTCCGGAGGCGCCCCTTTGAAATCGTGGCGGGCCTCTATGAAGATGGGTTCCTGGCCCAGATCCAGCATAAGGTTGTAAAGAGCATAGTACGTCAGCTCCCCGCCGAAATTGTGGACGCGCCAGAATCCGGTGATGCCGACATCGAACTTCCATCCGAGGCAATAGTCCAGAGCTTTCTGTATGTGAACCCCGCGCTCGAGCATGTCGAAGAGCCTGGAGCGGCCCAGATGCGGCTTCGTCTTGCTGGACGAAGTCTTATTGAATCTTTTCAGGAAAGACAGCGGCACCGGCGTGACGTATTCGGCCGAGGATTGTGCAATCTCGAAGATCTCCTTCCCGCGCTCGTTGTTGACGAGAACGCTGCTTATCCCGTTCTTCAGATCTGTGTCCGAAATGATCTTGTCCGCGTTCCAAAGGTCGCCGATGGTCAGGTCCCCCTGTCTGGGCAGCCCGAACTGGCACTGGGCGCACGATTTGTTCTTGATCAGCCCCTTGACGAACGCCCTCATGTACAGATCGTTGAGGATGGTCTCGGTGCTTCCGTCTTCGAAGACCACATAAAGGGAGCCGTACGGGACGCCGAAGGCGCGGAACTTGACGTCGGCCACTTTTTTCCCGTAAGTCTCCTCCAAACTGGCGACATATTTCTTGAACACCATCTTTGATGCGAACCCGCCGCAGAGGAGATCGACCGTGATCAGATTCTCGTCGTTCTTGAATACATTCTTGATGGCGGCGACCTGGCAGGAGCATCCGACGAAAAGGACGCGGGAGCCTGCGGACAGCTTCTCTTTGATTTTTGGGTATATGTTCGTCAAGTCGCTGAACACGTATTTCGACCCGTGGAACGGGGTGACGCCCTCTTTGCTGTCCACCATGTCGAACACTACGTTGAATTCGCTGTCGTAAACCGCCCCGCAGATGAATCCGGGGACATCGCGGAAGACCGCATCGCTTATCAGAGACAGGGCGCCTCCGGACGAGCTCTTCTCCAGCACTTCAGACGG
Source organism: Candidatus Methanomethylophilaceae archaeon (assembly GCA_017524805.1). Classification (NCBI taxonomy): domain Archaea; kingdom Methanobacteriati; phylum Thermoplasmatota; class Thermoplasmata; order Methanomassiliicoccales; family Methanomethylophilaceae; species Candidatus Methanomethylophilaceae archaeon. The sequence continues at coordinate 9,191 of JAFXUX010000038.1, read as the reverse complement.
CGCTTTGACCGCATAGCATTCCGGCTCTTTGTCATTGTCGAAAACAGGGGAGATCTGAGGGCAGACGCGCTCGCATGCTCCGCAATCTATGCATGCGGACTTGTCTATCACTGCGACAGGGAAGCCTTCTTTATTCTCCACCATAGATATGCAATTCTTGACGCAGATGCTTTGGCATGCCGCGCATCCGGCGCATTCTTTGCTAAGCTCTGACAAGGCATCGATACAAGTCAATTCTATACCCAGACCTATCATGCCGAATCTACTATTTTATATGCACCCCGTTCAAATCCACTGGTTTTGCGGTATATCCCAGCGTATTCCGGGGGGCAACGGATGGAGAGGCAGAACCTCCCCTCCAGACCGCTCCGGCCCGAGGCTCAGGACAGCTGAAGCGAACTGAGAACCCACTCTATGGATTCGTCGCGGCCGAGAGCTATCCTCTCATGGACGGCGTCGTAGTCAATCTCCTCGCCGATTGCTCCGGAATTCAGAAGCTCCGGGATGTCGACGAAAATGCGGCCTTCCAATCCTGCGATCTTGAGCAAAGAGGATATCCTTCCCTCGCGCTCGGGCTCCGCCTTCGTTACGATCGCGAAAGGTTTCCTGAACAGGATGGCGACAGCGGCGGCGTAATAGGAATCCGTGATGACAAACGACGACTCGTCTATGCATTTCAGCCAGTTCTCTATGGAATATGTGTTGGTGACCGGATACGGAGACTTCAGATTGAAATTCGTCTCCGCATTTCCGACGAATATCTGCCCCAGACCCAATTCGTCGACAGCGGCTTCGAACCCTTCCAGATCCTTCTGGTGCAAGGCATAGATCAGCACGTATCCGTGGGGGAAAGAGGCCTTGGATTTCGCGATGAGGTCGCGATAATGCCTGGGGTCGCAGAGGAAGACGGGATCCATGATGATCTTGGCCTCCACGCCCATGGACTCGCATATGCTGCGCGATGAGAGATCGCATACCGATACCTTGTCCAGCCTGCCGATGGCATTCGCGATCCTCGCCCTGTCCTCGTCCGATCCTTCGAAGACGTTCGAGCCGAAGCTGGATGCTATGGAAATCTTGTTCCTCCATGACGGTATGAAATCCAGGGAATAGCATTCCACCACGTCCTGGCCGATGATCCTCCTGTCCCATATGGGACCCGGACCGGCGATGGCGTTGTAGACTCTGGCGCCGATCTCCGATTGCTCCCTGATGTTGGGATACCATTTGGCCCTCGAATTGGCGGTGTAATGGTTGCTGAAAAGGGCCGGCTCGCTGGGAAGGCCGGAGATGTCGTTCCTGGACTCGATCATCAATGATTCCATTCCCCTGTCCATGAAGAACATGAACAATGCGTAGTAGGAAAGCTCGCCGCCATAGTCGTTGACCCTCCAGAAGCCGGTGATCCCCATGTCAAACCTTCCGACGAGGCAATAGTCCACCGATTTCGATACGGGATACCCGCGGCCCACCAGATCGAAGAGCCTCTTCCTGGATTCGTGGATCGCAAGCCTGGGACCCATCCTGTTGAAGCGCTTCACGAAATCGAGCGGGACCTCCCTCCTGTATGCGGCCTTTTCGGAAATGGCATCGAACATCTCACGCCCTTTGCGGGTATTCACCAGCACGGCGCTGACCCCCTCCGAGATGTCGGTGTCGCGGATGTACCTCTCGGCACCCCAGAGATCCCCTATGGTCAGATCGCCGGGCCTGGGGGCGGACGAGAACTTGCAGTCGCCGCACGCCTGGTTCTTTATCATATGCCTGTTGTATCCGGCATAATACTTGTCGCCGAATGACAGCTTGCTGGTCCCGTCAGCGTAATCTATGGCGAGCATCCCGTACGGATACCCTTTTTTCCTGAATGAGAGGCCGGAGATCGGCTTCTCGGATGAGATCTCGGACACGTACCTCTGGAACACGCCTTTGGACGGCTGGCCGCCGCAGATCAGATCGACGCAATACAGATGCTCATCGTTCCCGATGCAGTTTCTGACGGCCTTCACCTGGCATGGCAGCCCTACGAAGAGAACATCGCGGTCCGCCTTCAGCTTCTCAGAGATTCTATCATAGATGTCGCGCATCTCGCTGTAGACATATTTGGAACCGCGCATCTTGGCGATCTCTTCCCTGTCGTCGGTCAGTTCGTAGACTGCGTTGAACTCCCCGTCGAAAACAACGCCGCACACGAACCCTCCCTTTTCCAAAATGAAATCGGCAAGAAGGGAGAACGCACCGCCGGAAGAGCTCTCGGAGAGCACCGGCTGCGGAGCCTTCAAAGCGTACGCCAGAGGCGAATCAACGGATTCTGATTCGTAATTGAGCTGCGGGCAGACCATCACGCAGGACTCGCAGCCTGTGCAAGCGGAATCGTCCACGTAAGCTCTGCAGAAGCCTTCCGCATCCAAGCCCATGCTTATTGCGCTGTGGTTGCATGCGCTCTCACAAGCATAGCATCCGACGCAGAATTTCTTCGCTTTGGGGAGTTCTGTCCCGACGTTGACGGCCATGCGAAGGCGTAGTGTTTTGCGATATAAATTAGCACTTTTTCTGGCGGCCGAAACCCAGGCTTCCGAAGCTCGTCCAGAACCGGAGAAACCGGAAAACGCCGGCTGCCATCCACCGAATAAGTTTATTATTCTATGACCATCAGGCACCATGGAACATGTGGTCGATGCGCTGGAAGAATTGGAGAAAAGCTGTCTGGGCTGTTACGCATGCAAGAATGTCTGCCTCAGCGGAGCGATCTCCATCGATCTCAACGAAGAAGGGTTCCTCAAATCGTCTGTCGACACCGAATTGTGCACGGAATGCGGAACGTGCATCGACGTATGCCCCATCATCAACCACAGCACCGGCATCAACATGAGCCGCCCCAAATCGTATGCCTTCATGGCCAACGACAAAGTCCTCGCTATGAGCTCTTCCGGAGGCGCCGTTTCCATATTGGCCGGGTGGACCCTCCACAACGGCGGATACGTGTGCGGAGCTCTCTACGACGACGACATGAACGTCGTGTACAAGCTGACGAACGACAGGAGCACCATCAGACGCATGTACGGCTCGAAATACGTTCTGAGCGAGATGAGAGGCGTATACAAAGACGTCAAGGCCTGCCTGAGCCAGGGCCACATCGTCCTTTTCGTCGGTCTTCCGTGCCATGCGGCAGCCCTCAGGAATTACATAGGCGAGGATGACAAGCTGTTCACCGTGGATCTGATCTGCTCTGGAATGCCATCCAAGAGCATCTACAAAAAATACATCAAAGAGGAAGCCGGGGGGAAGAGGATAAGAAACCTGACTTTCCGCAGCAAACAGGTCCCATACGGAACTCTGATATTCGATTTCGCGGACGGGACCAGCAAGACCAACTTCAAAGACCCGTACTTCGCCGGATTCAACGCTAATCTGTATAAAGACGACTGCTGCGCCAATTGCGATTTCGCGGCCGCCCCCAGGCACGCGGATCTGACCATCGGGGACCTGTGGGATTCGGAGAGGCTGTTCTACGACTTCGACTCCAGCAAAGGGGTCAGCGCGGTCCTCGTCAACAACGCCGCCGGAAGGAAGCTGATGAACGTCCTCATCGAAAATTCTACGTTCCTGAGGGAGATACCGTTCGACTTCGTGAGGCGTTTCAACAGGCTCCACCCCGAGCACAAGCACCACTTGGGCAGGAAAAGAATGTACTACATGCTTGAGCGCGGATATTCGGTCAGAAAATCCATCAAGTATTGTCTGGAATGGAAATATGACGTGGGAATCACCGGGCTATGGAGAGTGCCGAACTACGGCGGGGACCTGACATATTACGCTCTATTCAACATAATCAAGGACCTGGGGCTGGAACCCGCGATGATCGAGGCCCGCAGCAACAATAAATTCGTGGTCCCCGGAAGCCCGAAGCGCTTGGTGAACGCCTATCCCCTTTACAGCATCATACCTTGGGCCCATGACAAGCGCCAGCAGACCGAGGTGAATCTCAGGATCTACACGCTCATGGTCGGGTCGGACCAGGTCTGGAACCCGAATCTGTTCGAGGGACACCCCGAGACCGTGTATTCCTATGCCCTGGACTTCTCGACCCCGTGGCGCAATACCGTGGCGTACGCATCCTCGTTCGGCAAATCCACGTACGAGCCCGAGACGGAAGTGGAGAAAGAGCAGGTCAAAGCCCTCCGCAACATCAAGCACGTGTCGGTCCGCGAGAAATCGGGAGTGGACATATGCAAAAACCTGGGCATAGAGGCGAAGCATGTCCTCGATCCGGTCATGCTCTGCGGAATGCAGCATTATCAGGCCCTTCTGGACAAAGCTACCATGGAATTCCCGGAGCACTACGGACTATGTTTCATCAGGCACATAGGGGAGCATATGGAACCCCTCAGATTGGCCGACTTCATAGGCCTGGATTTCGTCAACATAGTCGGACCCGACATCAACCTCGATGAGGTCAGGACTTCGTACCCCATGACCCATGCTGGCACCGTCGAGAACTGGGTCAAGTCCATATATTACGCGGATTACGTGCTGACGGACTCCTTCCATGCGGCCGCCCTCTGCATCGTCTTCGGGAAACAGTTCACGGTGACGTACGGAAACATGGGCGAAGAGACCGGCTTGGACCGCTTCAGATCGCTGCTGGGAATGTTCGACCTGGAATGCAGGATGTACCAGACCACCTGGGACGCCGTCACATCCAAGGATTTCGGGGTTCCCATCGATTACAACAAGGTCAACGCCAAATTGGAGAGTCTTCGCGAGGAATCCCTGAACTGGCTCAAAGATGCCTTGGAGATAGAGAAAGAATATTGAGGGGGGACAGCCCCCCTCAGCGCTCTATGGCGCTCTCGAGCCAAGCCATGCATTCCGCCCTCAGGGCGTCCAGCTTCCCGTAGACGGCATCGTAATCGATCTCGCGCTTGTGGGCGCCCGCCTGAACGGCCTCTTCCGTGGTCCTGAATAGGCGGCCGCTCAGTCCCAATGAATTCAGCAGGGTGGACATGCGTCCGTTCCCTGATGCCTCATCCATGCGGCCGTACACCGAGATGAACTGCTTCCTGAACAATATAGCCAAAACGGTGGCGTGGAACGAATCCGTGAGAATGAACTCGGCTCTGCTTATCGATTTCAGCCAGTTCTCCACGGAATGCACGTTGATCATGGGGTATGAGACGGGCTTGGAATAGTCGAGCTCCGGCCCGCCGACGTTCAGCGAGGTGACCCCCAGCGCGGAGGACATCAGGACCGGATCCATGTGGACGTTTATGTGGCGGATGAAGGCTAGCATGTACCTCTTGGGGAACTCCATGTCGGCGCTGTCGATCAGCTCCTCGTAATGCTTCATGTCGCAGAGCATGACCGGATCCAGGACAAGCTTGGCATCGATGCCGAATTTCGCGCAGATGTCCACTCCCGACTTCTCGCGGACCGACACGTGCTTTATGCGCTTCAGAAGGTCTATGTGCTCCTTCTTTTGGGGCGTGTCCGCTTCGTAAGAGGTCGCTCCGAACGATGAGGCGTATGCCACGGAATTCCTCCATGCCGACACGAAATCCAGAGAGTAGGCGTTCAGCCCGCCGGGGGACAGAAGCTTGGGGTTCCAGACCTGATCCGACCCGACCATCACGTTCTTCACGCGGAGGTTGATCTCCGCCTGCTTCTCTTTGCTGGCATACCACGGCGCGATGCTGAACGCGGGATATTTGGTGTCCATGTGCACCGGGCTCGGAGGAGATCCCGGAGGAGCCTTGGGGTTGCATGCCTCCACGAATATCGGCTCCAGACCCATGTCTTTGACCACGTTGTACAGCGCATAGTACGTGAGATCCCCGCCGTAATTGGGGGCGCGCCAGAATCCGGTGATGGCCACGTCATATTTCGAATTGATCGAGTAATCCAGCGCTTTCCTGACGCTATAGCCCCTGTCGAGAAGATAATGGAACCTTTCGCTGGCCGGACCTGCCGGACGCTTCACATTGAACCTGTTGAAGCGCATGGCGAAGGACATCGGAATCTCCCTGAGGAAAGTAGCGTTTTCCGAGAGTACGCCGAACATCTCCCTTCCTTTTTCGCTGTTCACCACGACGCAGCTTATGCCGGTCTTCGCATCGAGATCATAGATGATCTTGTCGTAATTCCAGAGGTCGCCTATGGTCACGTCTCCCTGCCTCGGGATGGACGCGAACTCGCATTCAGAACAGGATCTGCTCTTGAACATATGCTTCAGGAACCCTGCGAAATACAGATCGCGGAAATTGGTCTTCCTGGTGCCGTCTTCGTATTCGATCACAAGAGTCCCGTACGGAAGCTCGCTGTCGCGGAAGATAAGGTTCTTTATCTTCTTGCCCTCGGAGATCTCCTCCAGATACTTCCGATAGATGCCTTTGGCGGGAAGCCCGGCGCAAAGAAGATCGGCGGTGTACAGCTTCTCCTTGTCCTTGATGCGGTTCTTCACCGCTGCGACCTGGCATGGGCAGCCGACGAAAAGAACCTCCTTCCCGGATTTCAGAGCTTCCTCTATCTCGCCGTATATACTACCCATCTCGCTGAATACGTACTTGGATTTCTGCATGTCCCTTACGACGGCGATGTCCTGGGTCATCCTGAACACGGCGTTGAGGTCGCTGTCGAACACCACGCCGCAGACGTATCCGCCGCGGGAGATCATCCGCTGGGCCATCGGGAAGAATGCGCCTCCGGAGGAACTCCTCAAAACCTCACTTTCTTCTGCCCTGTAAGCATAGAAGCTGGGTTTGGAGTCGTTGGAGCGGTCCAAATTGAGTATGGGGCATACCTTGGAGCATAAGCCGCAATCCACGCAGGCGAGGATATCAACTGAGGACCTGCATATTCCTTCGTCATCCAAAACCATGCTGACAGCGCCTTTGGGGCAGACGCTGACGCACGCGGCGCAGCCGCAGCAATCCTTTCCTCTGCTGCGGAGATCGGTGACCACATCGGACATGCATGATAATTATGCGGATGATTAATAACACTAATCATTGGGAAAGAGCCTGGAATGCAGATCAGATCCGGATTTAAGGAGCCCTTTTGATGCTCTGAAATTCGCCCGCCCAAACATGATAAGCGAACTGCCGACAAAAACCGATATTTTAGTAAGGAAAGAAGTTTGGCCGGGGGTTGCCCGGCCGTTTAGGTTCAGGATTCCATGATCAGGACCTTGCCCGAACCAGAGAAGGTGTGTCCCTTGAGGTTTTCGGCATTGGCCGTGATCTTGGTGGTGCCGTTGATCTTCTTGAAGGTGTAGCCGTAGAACGCCTTGGAGTCGACGTCGGTGAGGCCGGATCCGAAGGAGACATCCTGCAGGTTCGTTCCGGAGAACGCTCCGTATCCTATGGTCGTGGCGCTGCTCAGATCGGCGGCGGTAAGCGCCTTGCAGTTATAGAAGGCGTGCTTGCCGACGGAGATGACGCCGCTCAGGTCGATGGTGGACAGGGAACTGCATCCGCTGAACGCGCTGGTGCCCAAGACAGTGACATCTCCGAGATCGACGGACACAAGAGCAGTGCAGCCGTAGAAGGCGTACGTTCCGATGGCCGTCGCCCCTTCGAGGGTGACAGACTCGAGCTTCTTGCATCCCTTGAAGGCATTGCTGCCGATCTCGGCCGAAGTGGTCACGGACTCGATGGCAGTCCCTGCGAAAGCACTGGAGGCTATGGAGGTGACGGACCATTCGAATCCGAGGTAGGTGATGGTCTCGGGGATTACCAGCTCGGTCACACTGTCATCAGCGAGGCTGATGGCGGACATATCCTTGGAATCCTCGTTGGAGGTTATCTTGTACTTCACGTCGCCGCTGACGATGACTCCGTTAACGGGCGGGACGTAGATCTCGAGGCTGTCGCTGGCATCGCCGGTGAACTTGAAGCCCTTGACGGCGTCGCTGAGCTTCATCTCCGCCTTGTCCTCGCCTATAAAGACGAATCCCTCGAACGCACCGTCTCCGATTGTCTCGAGAGTGTAGTTGAACAAGAGGTAACTGACGCTGCCGCATTCAGCGAAGGCTCCTGCTTCTATGGTAGTAGTCCCGTCTCTGAACTTGAGGCACTCGAGCGCGCTTCCGCGGAAGGCGTCCGCGCCGATGGTCTTGACGGTGGCTGGGAACCATATGTAGTTGAAGTAAGCGTCTTCGCCGTTCTCCTTGAGAGCGGCCCCAGCGTTCCTGAAGGCTCCCGCGCCTATCTTTTCGACGGACTCCGGAATCTGGACCGACAGCATGGAGGCGGGGAACCTGATCAGGACTGCAGCGTCCTTGTCATAAAGCACCCCGTCAGCGGAGGAGTAGTTCTCGTTCTCTTCAGATACCACGATGGACGTGAGGAACGGGCTGTCGAAGGCTCCGGCGCCAATATCGGCGACTGTCTCTCCGACCTCGATGGAGGTCACAGTAGTGCAGTCAGCGAAGGCGCCTTCGGCAATCGACACGGGGACGAACTCCATGTCGTCGCAGTATACGAGGTCAGGAACCGCGATGGAAACGGGCTCTCCGTCGTATCCGAATGCGGAGACGGTGGAGCGGTCCTCCAGAACAAGGTACCAAACGTTCTCGTAGACGAAGGCAAGCAGGGTCTTGGAGAACTCCGCGGTGACGGTCATCTCACCGAGGACAGTCCTGGAAGACAAGTCCCATCCCTCGAAGGCGTAGGAGTATTCCTCGGTAGAGTCCTTGACGATGGCCTCGGATTCAGAATTTCCGATGGTCAGGACGTTTCCATCAACGATTATGGTAGTTCCGTAGAATGCGGTAATCTCTTCGACGGAAACGGATCCAGCATCCTCATCTGAAGACACGATCGTGACGACATACTCTCTGAGGGTCCTGGAAATCTCGTAGGAGACCTCGATGTCGTCGGCCACGATGGTGGACCTTCCGAGGAGCTTGCCGTCGCACATCCACCCGCTGAAGTCGTAGGTGTACTGGGCATCGCTCACGGGGACATCGGCCTTGAAGTTGGCGAAGCCGGGAACGGAGAGCGTGTAGGTGTCCTCGGACACGTTCATCTGGGTGCCGTAGGGGACATCGAACTCGACGGTCTTGGTGGTTCCGCAGTCGACGGTCTTGACGGTTACGGTGTACTCCTGAGCTGTCCTGGTGATCTCGTAGGAGACCTCGATGTCGTCGGCCACGATGGTGGACCTTCCGAGGAGCTTGCCGTCGCACATCCACC